>JBAQGU010000196.1:0-4757 GCA_049287975.1 Roseiarcus sp. | reverse complement strand
CCTTTGGATGAAACGGCCCTTCCGCTTTTCCGTACACGCAGGCCGCTCTCCGCGGACGAATAGGCTTCACTACTTCTCTTTTCCTGTACCAAGTTTATATAGGAAAATCAATGGGATAACCGTTTGTTTTGGAAGAGGGCAAAACTTCGGGCGGGCGCGAAATTGTAGCCGCGCTCGCTGAGCGCGGCTGTCGTAGAGCGGCCCATCTTCCGAGAGTCGACCAAGCTGAACCAACGCGGTCAGCGACCGCGTCTACAGCGGCGCCCGGAGTTTTGCCCCTCGTACTTTGCTTCTTGTTAGTTCGGCACCGGCCTTCGGCCGACCCCCTTGAATGAAATAGCCGGAGTCAATAAAATCAACATGATAGCCCTTGCAACAGCTACTACACGACCGCTCTTGGGACTTCGTGGGCGGACGATCTCGTGGAGCGACGGATTGCTTCGCTGCGCTCGCAATGACGGGAGAACGGGAGGCAAGCACGGCTTCGGCCCCCTCTCCTCGCCTGTTGCAGGGTGACTGGCCGCCGCGCGGGGCCGTCCGCTACCCCTTGCCGTTGGCAAACTTCGCCCTGCCCTTTTCGATGAGCTCGAGCGCCCGCTTCGGCCCGCAGCGATCCAACGGTCGAAACTGCTTGTCTTGCATCTGATTATACTGATGAAAGAAAGCTTCCATTTCGTCCAGGATGCGCGGATTGAGCTCTTTCAGCTTTTTGACGTTGCCGTGGAGTTGCGCATGCGTCGCGACGGCGATCAGGCGGTCGTTGCGAATCCAGCGGCTTTGATCCTCCAACTGCTCCGCCAAGATCGCCCCGACGACGCGCACGCGGATCACGCATCCCATGGGCGCCGGATCATCCAGCAAGAGCAAGACGTCGAGAGGATCGCCATCCTGGCCTACGGTCGAGGGAATAAAGCCAAAATCGTAGGGGAAAAGCATGCCGCGCGGCAGGACCTTGCGCAGCTCGAAAACTTCCAGAGCCTCGTTGTAGCCGTACTTGTTGCGACTGCCCTTCGGCGTTTCGATCACCGCGAGCGCATCGCCAGTCTCGGGATCGAAGGTCGGGAGCTTCGCAAACGACTTCATGCTCAAAGAAGGCTCCTGCAATCGCGCGCGGCAATGAGATCACAACGCTCGGTGTCGCGCAGAGTTCAAAAAATTGTCACACGATTGTCATATGAGCCCGAATATCGCGGCCGGAAAACTGTCCGCGAATGATCTGCAATCGCAACCGCGCCCCCGGACAATCCGATGATGATGCCGCTCCACCCGACCTGGGAAGATATTTTCGTACTCCTTGTCATGACGATGGCCGCCGGGGCGTTGATGGGATTCAACCGCGGAGTCCACGGCCACGCCGCCGGCCTCCGGACCACGATCCTCGTGACCTTGGCCGCCTCGGTCGCGATGATTCAGGCCAATATTCTACTGTCGCTGGGGGGAAAGGATTCGGGCTCGTTCGCCGTCATGGATCTCATGCGATTGCCGCTCGGGATTCTGACGGGCGTCGGCTTCCTCGGCGGCGGCGCCATTTTAAAGAAAGGCGGCTCGATTACCGGCGTGACCACCGCCGCGACGCTGTGGATCGCGACCGTGATCGGTCTTTGTCTCGGCGGCGGCCAGCTCGCGCTTGGCGCCCTCGCGACAGGACTCGGGATACTGACGCTAGGAGCGATGGAATGGATCGACCTGCGGATTCCGCGCGAGCATCGGGCGAAGCTCGTGGTGACGACGGCGCCCGGCGCGCCGACAGTCGATCTCGGCGGTTTGCTCGGAGCGACGGGATATCGCGCCCGCTTCGTTCAGCAAAACCGATCCCCAAACGATGCGGAAATCGAAACGCATTTCGATATTCGTTGGAAACAGGCCGCAATCGTGGATCCGTCGCTGGATTTCCTCGCGGTGCTCAACAAGTATTGTCGCACGAAGTCTTTCGAGCTGGTCTCGGAGAGCGACCACTGAACAGAAAATATTCGCAGCTCACACGCCCGCGAACACGCCTGCGTGCCGACCTGCATGGGCGCCGACCGTTGGAGATAGAGCCGACCTGAGGGGGGTGACCGAATGGGAAATCGTGTGATCTCTTCAACCGGCGCTCAATTCGGCGACTGCGCGTGCGTTACACCTGCTTGAAAGAAAATGGAATTTAGATCACGTTGATCGTAAAGAGCGTGACGGTATACGCCACGTTCGGCCTTCCGAAACTCTTCAAGACAGAAGTCGTTGTTGCAGAAAGTTCTTCCGTCGTTGTTCCTTGGGGCTCCGAAAATTACTCGGGAGCACTGGCAGCAGGTGACTTTCATGCTGGCCTCGTTTGGTTTCGCTAACGCTTAGAACGTTTATTGAGCGCCGATGTTCCCTAACGCCGAGTTAACGAAAAGCCCCACATTGTCGTGAGGCTCCTGCTCAACGCCTCCGCTTGCGAACCCCGTTCCGCCGTCAGAGCTGCGTTGTAATGGGCCGGTGAAACGAGGCTATATTACAGAACCCATCTATGTAACGTTGGTGAAGCCGGAGTCGGGATTGCCCAAAGCCTCGATGGCCTTCTCCTCGCCGCCGGTGAATGCGGCCCGCCGCGCCCAAGGCTCGGGAAGAAACTGCCGGGCGCTTCGCTCGAATCGACCGGCTTCGCTCGAGTCGATCGAAGCCTCCACCCGAACGAATCGACCTCCGCGACGCCCGTCCGGGCGCACGGATCGATTTCGCGCCAAATTCCCTGCTCCGGTCCAAAAGGCGGAAACAATATTCCCTGTTCGCGCAAATGAATTCCCTACTGGTTCGCGTAGGGAATTTACCCCGCAAAATACTGAATTTGCCAACGTTTTCGAGACTGATCTTTCGGGAAAAGCGGCCGATTCCGCGAAATTCCCTGCTTTTTTCTCTGCGACCAGGGAACTCTGCACATCAGAAGACCGGGAATTTATCTACGGCAAGCCGCCGCCGGAATGACGCGTGTCGGCTCGCGTCATTCGAAAATCACCCGAGCCCATACCCCGCCAACTCCGACCTGCCCTTCGCGACGTCGAACGGCGCCGTAGCCCGCGCAATCATCTGCAGCGCGGCCTCCGCGCGTTCCCGCGCAGCGCCTTCGAGTTCCGGCGACGCCGCCGCGACTTCGCGCGCCTCGGTGAGGTTGCCGTTGCAATGCAGGGCGATGTCGACGCCAGCGGCGAACGCGGCTCGCGCCCGCTCGCTGAGCGGGCCGCCCAGCGCCTTCATCGAGAGATCGTCGGTCATCAGAAGACCATCGAAGCCGATCGCCTCGCGCACGATGCTCTGGATGACTTCTCGCGAGGTGGTGGCGGGCCGATCCGGATCGACTGCGCCATAGACGACATGCGCGGTCATCGCCATCGGCGCGTCGCGCAGCGCTCGGAAGGGCGCGAAATCGCGGGCGGCCAGTTCCGTCCGGCTCGCCGCGACGACCGGCAGTTCGTAATGGCTGTCGACGCGCGCGCGTCCATGCCCGGGAGCGTGCTTCACGACCGGCGCGACGCCGCCTTCGAGCAGGCCTTCGATCACCGCCCGTCCGAACGCGGCGACGCGCTCGGGGAAACGGGAATAGCTGCGGGTCCCGATCGCCGGGTGAGTTTCCGCGTCCGCCACGTCGAGGACCGGCGCGCAGTCCACGGTGATGCCGACTTCCCGTAAGTCGTGCGCCATCAATCGCGCGACTAGCCTGGCCGCGGCGACCGCGCGCTCGCCGCCGATTTCGGGGTCGAACCGCGCCGCGGCGGGATAGTCCGGCCAATGCGGCGGACCCATCCGCTGCACCCGCCCGCCCTCCTGATCGACGAGCACGGGAGCGTCGTCGCGACCGAGCGTATCGCGGAAGGCGTCCGTCAGCGCGCGCAACTGCTCTCGATCCGCGACATTGCGCTTGAACAGAATCAGGCCCCACGGACGCGCCTCGCGCAGGAACGCGCGCTCGTCGTCGCTGAGCTCCGTTCCCGCGCAGCCGCAGATGAAAGCGCGCGTCACGCGCGCAAACCCTGGGTCAGTTGTTTCTCGCCACGAAGCAGTCGCCGCCGCTCGCCTTCAGCTTGGAGCACAAGCTGTGCGCATCGGCTTTGGAAAGGCCGCCGGCCCGGACGCGATAGACGGTCTCGCCGTTGACTTCGGCCTTGTGCACGGCGAGCGAGGCCGAGCCCAGATCCCCGCTGTATTTGTTCTGCAACCGGGAGAGGGTGGCCTGCGCCTCGGACTCGGAGTGCGCTCCGGCGAGCTGAACCGCCCATCCGCCGCCCGCCGGCGCCGTTTCGAATTTCGGCGTCGTGTCGGTTTCGGCGGCGGCCGGCGTAGCGTCCGCGACGACGGCGGGCTTCGGCTTGGGCGTCTTGGCCGGCTTGACGGCATGCGCGGCCGGGCCGAGCTGCAGCGGCGCGTGCGTGGAATCGGCAGGCGCAGGCGTTTCCGTCTTGGCGACGTTCACCCGCGCGGACGACTTCGGCTCGGGCTTGGCCGGCAACTCGATCGTCGGAGTCGCCGCCAGAGCAGCCGCGCCCGCATTTTCGGGCTTTCGGGCCGGGGCGACCGGCGCCGGGCTTGGAGCCGGCGCGGGACTTTGAGCGACCGGGGCATCAGGGGCCGTGTCCGACGAGATCAATGTCCCGTCCGGACGGACCGAAACAGTTTTGACCCTCTTGGCCGACGGGAACAGCGTGCGACCGGGGGCCGGCGCGCCGCCCAGGCCCTCGGACGGCGCGACGATAGGCGTGTTGGGCGCGGGCGCCAGCTGCCCGTCGGCCGCGGGAGAATTG
>JBAQGU010000195.1:0-1921 GCA_049287975.1 Roseiarcus sp. | reverse complement strand
TGAGGCGCTCTACGACGGCCGCGCTCAACGAGCGCGGCTACAATGGCGCAAGTAAATTTCCTCCGGTTGCTTGTTTGCCGGAAAAGTCAGGGAGCGGGCTTCGGAATGGGCCTCGGGTTCATAAATTATCTCCGCCGCAATCGGGAGCTGGCGGTGGGGCTCGCGCTGCTCTTCGGCCTGGTCGCCTTCGCCGTGATCGGAGGCCTGCTCGTGGATCCGCAAAACGCACGCCCGCTGTCGGCGCGCGTTTTGCAGGCGCCGTCCTGGGCGCTGCCGTTCGGCAGCGATCGGCAGGGCCGCAATCTGTTCGCGGTCATCACGACCGGCACTCTCTTGACGCTCCGCATCGGGCTGATCGCCGGAATTCTCGGCGTCGGCGTCGGCGCGACGATTGCCTTTGTGGCGGCCTACTACGGCGGCTGGGTCGACAGCGTCCTGCGCAGCATCGTCGACATCGGCCTGACCGTGCCCAATCTGATGATCTTGATTGTGGTGTCGCTGACGCTCCGCGAGGGCATGACGGTCAATTTCATGGCGCTCGTCATCGCCTCGCTCGCCTGGCTCTATCCCGCACGCACCATCCGGTCGCAGGTGCTGACCCTTCGAGAGCGCGCCTATGTTCAAATCGCGCGCCTCTCCGGCACGAGCGGCCCCGGGATCATCATCAAGGAGCTGATGCCCAATCTCTTGCCCTACCTCATGGCCTCGCTGGTTGGATCGGTGTCCGCCGCGATCCTGGCTTCGATCGGGCTCGACATTCTGGGTCTCGGCGTCTTCGAGGCCCCGACGCTCGGCATGACGCTTTATTGGGTCAACTTCACGGGGGCGGTGATCAACGGCTGGTGGTGGTGGTGGCTCGCGCCGATCATTGTCGTCGCCATCCTGTTCATCGCGCTGTTCTTGATCTCGATCGGACTCGATGAGGTCGCCAATCCCCGGCTCAGGCGACAGGTCTGACTTCGGCGGCGCCGCCGGCTCGCGCGCGCTCGGGAGCGGCATCGTCGCCTGGGTTCAGGACGGTTCCAATATCGCGCCCCGCCACGGCCTCGCTGTCGCGATAGAGGTAGCAGGCGGCCGCGCGGCGCCGATCGATGCGGAACAACGGCGGGACGCTGTCGCGGCAGATCGCCATCGCCGAGGAGCACCGTGGCGCGAAGCGGCAGCCCTGGTCGGAGGCGGCCGCGCCGTCGGCCGAGGGCGCCTCTTCGCCCTTCCAGGCGCGATCCGGGTCGGGATAGGGGATCGAGCCGATCAGCAAGCGGGTGTAGGGATGTTTCGGATCGCCGACGACCTTCTCGACGTCGCCGGCTTCGGCGATCAGGCCGCGGTAGAGGACGATGACGTTCTGGCTGATTTGATACGCAGTGGTCAGGTCGTGCGTGATGTAGATCAGCGAGATCCCGAAATTGTCGTGAAGCTCGCGCAGGTTGGTCAGGATCGTCGCTCGCAGCGAAGCGTCGACCATCGAGACCGGCTCGTCGGCGATGATGACGCGCGGACGTATCAGAAGCGCGCGCGCCACCATGATCCGCTGGCGCTGGCCCCCGCTCAGTTGATGCGGATAGCGGCCGAGCGTCTCCTCGGGCCGCAGGCCGACGGCGCGCAACGTCTCCTCGATCATTCGTCTCGCCTCTCGTCTGGAGCCGGCGAGCCCGAAGTTCAGAAGAGGAGTCTCGAGGACATGATCAATCCGGTAGAACGGATTATAGGCTTCGAACGGATCCTGGAATATCACCTGGACGTCGCGCCGAAAGGCGCTGAGGCGTGCGCCTGACAGCGTTCGGATGTCGGCGCCTTTGTAGAGCACCGCGCCTTCGCTCGGCTCGATCAGGCCGAGCAACAGGCGGGCGAGCGTGGTCTTGCCGCTGCCGCTTTCGCCGACCAGCGCGGTAATGGAGGGCGGCTCGTCGGCGATTGCGAG
>JBAQGU010000194.1:0-1853 GCA_049287975.1 Roseiarcus sp. | reverse complement strand
TTCGGCCGAGGAGCTCCGTTATGACGAACATAATGACTGCGCCGCGCGGCGCGCTGCGG
Source organism: Roseiarcus sp. (assembly GCA_049287975.1). Lineage (GTDB taxonomy): Bacteria > Pseudomonadota > Alphaproteobacteria > Rhizobiales > Beijerinckiaceae > Roseiarcus. The sequence goes on along the minus strand of JBAQGU010000194.1, from coordinate 1,794 downwards.
CGTGACGCACTCCAAGGCGTGCGCACGCGGCGGACTTTCGCGCTCCTGCTGGACTTGTTGCTGGTCGGGGTGCTGGCGGCCTTTCTCTATACGGGGCTGCTGATCGTGACCTTGGGACTTTCCTTTTTCTTCCTGCCGCCGCTGTTTCCCCTGGTCGCCTTCTTCTACAACGGCCTCACGGTTTCGGGGTCCAAAATGGGCACGCCGGGCATGCGCGCGATGGACCTGGAAATGCGCATGGACGAGTCGGGCGCGCGAGTGCCTTTCATCAATGCCGCCGCGCACGCGGTCTTCTTCTATCTGAGCTGGTTTTTCCCGCTTCTGTTCCTGGTTTCGTTGGTGGACGGCGAAAAGCGTTGCCTGCACGACATGCTCGCGGGGGTCGTCGTGGTCAGGCGGCTATAAAAATTTTCCCTAAAAATCTGGCGCGCGGCCATTCCCGTCGAGCGCAATCCGTTCTAGCTTCCACGCTCGACGCTGCAACTCCAAGGAGTGGGAAAGCGTGACGCGAGAAGTGCGGGACGCCCCCCAGTTCTATCTGACGGCTCCTTCGCCCTGCCCGTATCTGCCGGGTATGTCGGAGCGCAAGGTATTCACGCATCTCGTGGGCAAGCGAGCCGCGGCGTTGAACGACATGCTGACGCAGACCGGGTTCCGCCGATCGCAGACGATCGCCTACCGCCCGGCCTGCGAGAATTGCCGAGGCTGCGTATCGGTGCGTGTCGTAGTCGAGGATTTCAGGCCCAGCGCGAGCCAGCGTCGCGTCCTGCGCGACAATGCCGACCTGATCGGATCGATCGAGCCGGCCAAGCCGACGGGCGAACAATATTCGCTGTTTCGCTCCTATCTCGACGAGCGCCACCCCGACGGCGGCATGGCCGACATGTCGGTGCTCGATTATTCCATGATGGTCGAGGACAGCCATATCGACACTGTCATGACGGAATATCGGCCGCGCGGCATCGACACGTTCATTACCGGCCGCGGCGAGGGTCCGCTGATCGCCGCCTGCCTGACCGACCGCCTCGCGGATGGACTTTCGCTGGTCTATTCCTTTTACGCGCCCGAGGCGTCGCGCCGCTCGCTTGGCGCGTACGTGATCCTCGATCACATCGAGAAAGCCCGCCGTCTCGGTCTTCCGCACGTCTATTTGGGCTATTGGGTCGAGGGATCGAAGAAGATGGCCTATAAGGGTGCCTATCTCCCGCAGGAGCGCCTCGGCCTGAACGGATGGGTGCGGATCGAGCGGGATTAGCCCCGCTCGGCCGTTCGGCGGACGATCGAATGCGATTCAGGACGGCCCGATGCACCATCAAAATTTCGTCGCCACCGACTGGCTCGCCGCGCACCTCGGCGAGCCGGACCTGGGCGTGATCGACGCCTCCTGGCATCTGCCGCCGACCGGTCGCGCGGGCGACGCCGAATTCTGCCAGGGCCATATCCCCGGCTCGGTGTTCTTCAACATCGACGTCATCGCGGATACGGCGAGCGGGCTGCCGCACATGCTGCCGGACGCGGGCGCCTTCGCCAAGGCGATGACCGCGCTGGGCCTGGGCGACGGCATGCATTTCGTCGTTTACGACACGCTCGGCCTGTTCGCCTCGGCGCGCGTGTGGTGGACCTTGCGGGCATATGGCGTACGGGCGGTGTCGCTCCTCGACGGCGGGTACCCGAAATGGCGGCGCGAGGGCCGGCCGATCGAGACGGGCGATGCCCACCCGAAGCCGCGGACCTTCACCCCGCGTTTCGACCCCGGCATGGTCGCCTCGCTCGACGACGTGCGCCAGGCGCTCT
>JBAQGU010000193.1:0-3139 GCA_049287975.1 Roseiarcus sp. | reverse complement strand
TTCCGATCGTATTCGTCCATGGCGACAGCGACCAGGCCGCGATTTGGCAGACGACATTCTGGCGGTTCGAGAGCAACGGCTACCCCCGCGACCGCTTGTTTGCGATCAACTTCACCAATCCGCAGGCGCGCGATGACGACAGCGTCGCGCAGCCGAACAGATCCTCGACAGAGGACGAATTGCGCGAATTGTCGCAATTCATCGGCGCCGTCCGCCAGCGAACCGGCGCGGAGAAAGTCGCGCTGGTCGCCAACTCGCGCGGCGGCAATTCCGTGCGCTCTTACATCGCCTCCGGTGGGGCGCCGTACGTCAGCCAGGCGGTGCTCTGCGGCACGCCGAATCACGGTGTGTTCGCGTGGGATGCGCTGCTGGGCAGCGAGTACAATGGTCGAGGCCCGTTTCTCACGAAACTGAACAGCAGCGGCCCAACCGAGACCACGCCGGGAGTACCTTTTCTCACCCTGCGGAGCGACGGGTACGATCTCTACGCACAACCCGACGCCGCATATCTCGGACGACCCGGCACGCCCACCAACGTCACCTCGGACGGCCCCGCGTTGAACGGCGCCACCAACCTGGTGCTCGGCCGAGTCGATCACCGCGAGACGGCGTTCAGCCCGCGAGCGTTCGCCGCAATCTATCCATTCATCGTCGGCGCGGCGCCCTCGCGGATCGCAATCCTGCCCGAGAGCGCGGTCGTGCTCGATGGCCGCGTCACCGGCGTCGCCGGGGTGACGCCGACGAACCTTCCGGTCGAGGGAGCTAAGGTGGACGTCTTCGCGGTCGATGCCGACACCGGCGAGCGCAAAGGCGCTGCGCTCGTCTCGAAGACCACGGGCGCCGATGGCGTCTGGGGGCCGCTGCAGGTCGATAGCTCCACCGCGTTGGAATTCGTCGTCGCGGTGCAGGGCGCGCCGGTCACGCATATCTATCGTTCGCCCTTCCCGCGCTCCTTCGGCCTGCTCGATCTCAGGCCTTCGGCGCCGCTCGCGGCGGAAGATGCCGACGCCGGTTCTGTGATCATGATGAATCGCCCGCGCGGCTACTTCGGGCTTCCACGCGACATCATCTTCCTCGACGGCCGCCAGCCGACCGACATTCCCCCGGGCGTCCCCGCGGTCTGGCACACCAAGCTGAAATTGCCGACGGCCGAACCCCGGCCGATAATCGGGGAATTCAATTTGGAGCGGATCGTCGCGCGGCCCTGGCCGGCGAAGGAGAATCACATCGCCATCGCCGAATTGACCTATTGACGGCGACGGCGAGAAGTTGGGTGCTCGGGAGAGTCGTCATGCACGGACTTGACCCGTGCATCGAGGTCCCACTTTCGAAGGCAATCACTCAAGGCGCCTCCTGGATGCCCGAGGGAGGCGCCGGCGGCCTTGACTCGGCTTGGCGTCGTCTTATGTTTGCGCGATCAATTCGCGGCTCGGCCGCCCAGGAAACGCTGCACGAAATCGAGGTAGGGCGTCCGATAGTCATGACCGACTGTAATCGCGTCGCCGAGCTCGAGGTACGGATCGGTAGCGGCGTCATAAGCAGGCCACCGCGGTAGTTCAGCGCGGTTAGGATCGCCGGTTTGGGCGAAGTGGACCCAATACTCCATAATGGCCTCGGACAGCTGTCGGTCGGCGGCGTTCATTTTACCCCTCGGCACGAAGCGCGACTTGCCCAGGTTGCCGAAAACATAATCGATCTCCTCGCTGTGCGTCGGCGGCGTCGTCTCGCCGGCGGGCGCGTGGGTGAACAGATAACGCCAGGTCTTTGGCTGAACGGCCGACATACCGCGAGCCAAGCCTCGAACGCCGTAGTTGAATTGCGTGTCGCCGAACGCATAGGCGATTCCAGGTTTGACGGCCGCGTCGCTGTCGAGATGATACAGCGCCATCATCGCATCGGCCGACGCGCCGAAATTCTGCTCCGCATAACTCCGCGCCTCGGCCACGGTGTCTATCGGCCAGTTCTGGACGAACACGCGGCCCTCGTCGCTGTTGCCGCCGACGATGAGCGGAACCCGCTGCATCTGCCCGCTCGCGACGGCCGCGGTATCGGTGCGCGGAACCACCCAGCCATCGCGGATCGGACCCAGAGCGCGTGGCGATGTGAGCCGTCGGACGTGCGGGACAATCTTGCCGTTCAGCGCCAGAACGTTCGCGGCGGGCATGGCGCGGAGCGCAGCGAGGTCTGGGCCGGCGACGTCAGCTATGGCTTCTGCATTCTCCAACGAGCTCAGCGGCCGCATCGCACCGGGGCTTTCCAGTATCGCGCCCTGTAGCAGACCTTCGGACAGTGGCGAGATCAGCACCATGTCGAGCATGCTGGCGCCCGCGGATTCGCCGAAGACGGTGACGCGACCCGGATCGCCGCCGAACGCCGCAATGTTCCGCTTGATCCAGCGAAGCGCCTCGATGACGTCGAGGATGCCATAGTTGCCGGCGGAATGCTGTGCTGATTCCGCCGCCGACGCACGATGCGCCAGAAATCCAAAGACGCCCGTGCGATAGTTGAGCGAGACGAGGACGACGCCTTTGCGGGCGAGAGCCTCGCCGTCATACAAGGGCAAGCTCGCGGAGCCCTCGACGAAGCCCCCGCCGTAGACCCAAACCATTACCGGCAATCCGCCCTGCGGAGCCTGCGCCGTCGCCCAGATGTTCAGCGTCAGACAGTCTTCGCTCACGCCGGGAGCGCGACTGTCCGTGAGCGGCTTCTGCATGCAGTCGGCACCGAATTTCGTCGCATCCCTCACCCCCGTCCAGGGCGTCACGGGCTCCGGCGGACGCCAACGCAGAGGCCCAACCGGCGGAGCGGAGTAGGGAACGCCTTTGAAGGCGTGGATATCGGTTCCGTCACCCATCAGATCGCCGGATGCGGTATGTACAACGGGCGATTGAGCGTGTGCAGGCATCCCAAACCACATACCAGCCGTAAGGATCATGGCCGCAAGCGTTTTGCATTTTCGCATCGTTCGGCGCCTCCTATGCGAGTTGATGAAGCTACACAGTGGCGGGATTCGGGCGGCCCGCCCGATTGCGGACGCGAGTCGCGGCGACCCGCGGATTTCACACGGCTCGCCAGCCGGAGGCGCGCGCGACGCTTCCCTAAAGTCCAAAGGAGATCCCCCGGCTTTGCCGGGGTGGCA
>JBAQGU010000192.1:0-2167 GCA_049287975.1 Roseiarcus sp. | reverse complement strand
TGTTGAAAAGGAGGTCCAACAGAAAGCTTTCAACTACGCGCAGGAGTTTCTTTTGCCTCGTGTCGTCCAATCGCGCCGCGAAGCGCCCGACCTGCTCGGCCCGTAAGGACGGGTGCGAGATTGCAGACCAAGCGGCCCTTTTGTATCAGAGGCAGATTCCCGGGCGTGCGCGAGACGCGCCATCGAGAGGTTCTCGAAACCTTCAAGCGCACGTGCTACTGCGCTCGCTGGCGCAGAAATTGCTGCGCGGGCTTGATCCGCCGCGGGTTGGCGCATCAGCATGGGGGATGAACAGATTGACCAAAATTCCACCCGGGGTAGGACCAAAATTTCCACAGGTGCTGGTGCTGGTCGGCGGTACGGGCGATCTGGCGCAACGCAAGCTGTGGCCGGGCTTGTTTCACCTCGTCACCTCGAGATTCATTCCCGCCTGCCGAATCATCGGCGTTTCGCTCGACGAGATCGACGTCGAGGCGTTTCGCGGGCTCGTGCGGGGCGCGCTCGACAAGTTCAGTCCGCGCAAAGCGAGCGAGTCCGATTGGGCGTGCTTTGCCGAAACCCTCGACTACGTCCCGCTCACCGCGGGCCCCGAGAAGCTCAAATGCGCGATGGACAAGGCGGAGCTGGCGCTGGGCGTCGAATGCCGGCGGCTGCATTACCTCAGCGTGCCGCCGAATGCCGCGCTTTCCGCGGTGCGGTTGCTGGCGCAGGCCGGCCTGATCGAGCGATCGCGAGTGGTGATGGAAAAGCCGTTCGGCACGGATCTGGCGAGCGCCAAGTCGCTGAACGCGAAATTGCACGAGGTCTTCTCCGAGGACCAGATTTTTCGCATCGACCACTTCCTGGGCAAGGAGCCGGCGCAGAACATCCTCGCATTCCGTTTCGCCAACGGCCTGTTCGAACCGATCTGGAACCGCAATTTCATCGACCATGTGCAGATCGACGTGCCGGAGACCCTGGGCCTCGGCAAGCGCGCCGGTTTCTACGAGCAGACCGGCGCCTACCGCGACATGGTGGTGACGCATCTCTTCCAGATTCTCGCCTTCATGGCGATGGAGCCGCCCACCGCCCTCGATCCGGCGCCGATCAGCGAGGAGAAGAACAAGGTCTTCCGCAGCATGCTGCCGGTAGAGCCGAGGCACGTCGTCCGCGGGCAATATTCGGGATACCGCGCGGAGAATGGGGTCGATCCGGAATCGGACGTCGAGACCTTCATCGCGCTCAGATGCGGGATCGACAATTGGCGCTGGGCGGGCGTCCCGTTCTATCTGCGCACCGGCAAGCGGCTCGCTGAGGGCCAGCGCATCATTTCGATCGCGTTTCGCGAACCGCCCAAGAGCATGTTTCCCGCCGGTTCGGGCGTCGGCGCGCAAGGGCCGGACCATCTGACCTTCGATCTCGCCGACGCTTCGAAAGTCTCACTCTCGTTCTACGGCAAGCGCCCCGGCCCGGGCATGCGGCTGGACAAGCAGAGCCTGCAATTCGCGATGCACGACACCGGCCTGCTCGGCGACGTGCTCGAGGCCTACGAGCGATTGATCCTCGACGCGATGCGCAACGACCATACCCTGTTCACGACCGCCGACGGCATCGAGCGGCTGTGGGAGGTCTCGGTCCCCTTGCTGGAGGCGCCGCCGCCGGTGCGGCTCTACCCTTGCGATTCCTGGGGCCCGAAATCGGTCCATCAGCTGATCGCGCCAAACGCTTGGCGCCTGCCGTTCGAGCGCGCTTGGCGCGACCCGAACAAGACGGGAAGCTGAGACATCGGGGCGGTGGGGGCTTCCGCCTCGTTCGGCTCCGATGTCGCCGCGGGGTTTCCCGGCGGCAGACGCCAACGCGTCCGGAGAAAGTCTAGAATATCTCGGAGCGGCGAATTGGATTATATTCGTGGGCATAGTGGAAATCCGCGGCTCTGTTGAGGCGTAGATGGGTTCCGCGGCAGGCGTAGGGGGTTCGCCTTGTCATTCGGTGGCGGGGTCGGCGGACGAGAATCTTCGATGCCGGGGCGGCGCTGCCGTGCGATCTGTGTTGCCGGCGCTCTTGCGATCGTCAGCGTCTTCCCCGCCCATGCCGATTCCACGGCGCCCGGCGAATCCGTGTCGACGCCGGTCGGGGGCGCTGCCGTCCCGGCGAGTTCGCAAGGGTCTCCGGAGAAGCCGACGAGCCC
>JBAQGU010000191.1:0-10204 GCA_049287975.1 Roseiarcus sp. | reverse complement strand
ATCTCAGCGCGACCCCGGCTTCGGCCGTGATGCGTTCCAGCAATCCTCGCCAGGCGTCCTCCACCTCAGGGGTAACGGCATACATCCGCGCATTCATGATCTCGCTCATGCGCCGCCGATCTCCTCGGTGCGCCTGGCGACATGAGCGTCGATCGCTTCTTTAACCGCGAGATCGAGCGGCGGCGGCTCATAGGACTCGAGCAGCTTCTTCCAGATGCCCGTGGCCCGCTCGGTGGCATTTTTTGCGCCGGCATCGCTCCAGTTCTCGAAATTGGTCCAGTCCGAGAGCAGCGGCCGGTAGAATGCATTCTCATAACGCGCCATCGTATGCGGCGAGCCGAAGAAATGCCCGCCGGCATCGATCGCCTTGATCGCGTCGACCGCGAGATCATCCTCGCTGAAATCGACAGGAGCCAGCATTTGCGCCCAGTTTCGCAGCATCTCGGCGTCCACCACGATCTTTTCCATCGAGGCCGAAAGTCCTCCCTCCAGCCAGCCGGCGGCGTGGTTGATGAGGTGGCTGTGGCTCAGGATCGCAGCCTGCAGCGCGAAGCCGGTCTCATAGGTCGATTGCGCATCGACGACCGGCGACGCGTTCACCGCGCTGGTCCGGACGGGGATGTTCAGGCGCCGGCCGATCTGCGCCGTCGCAAGCACGGCGTTGACATATTCCGGCGTGCCGAAGGCTGGCGATCCCGTTCGCATGTCGACGTTCGACGTGAAGCCGCCCATCACGCAGGGCGCTCCGGGCCGGATCATCTGGCAGAGCGCGATGATGCCCAGCGCCTCGGCGGTCTGCTGCACCAGCGCCCCGGCCAGCGTCACTGGCGCCATCGCTCCCATCAGGGTGAACGGCGTGATCACCACGCATTGGCCGTGCGCGGCCATGATCATGATATTGTCGAGAATCTCCTCGTCGACCCGGCGCGGCGAATTGACGTTGGTCACCGTCATCAAGGTCGGCCGCGCCGCCAGCTGCTCGATCGAGCAGCCATGCTCGATCGCCGACATCGCGATCGCGTCGCGCGCCTGCACGCCGCCGACGCCGCGCGCCGCCCAGACGATGTCGGCATGCTCGATATGCGCCTGATAGGCCGCCAGATGACGCAGGGGCACGGGCACATCGACAGGCTCGACCACGATGCCGCCCTGCCAATGCAGCACGCCGAGCGAATGCGTGAGCTTCAGGATATTGCGGAACGCCTCGATGTCGCCGTAGCGGCGTCCGCCCTCCCGATCGCTGATATGCGGAGCGCCGTTGACGGGGCCGAAATTCACTGCGTTTCCACCCACATGCAGATGGCGCTCGGCGTTGCGCGCATGCAGCACGAAACTCGCCGGCGCCTGGCCCACATGGGCCTCGACGATTTCGCGGCCGAGGCGCACCGATTGCCTATCCTCGTCGACGATTCCTCCCGCCCGACGATAGACTGCGCGCGCTTCTGCGCTGCGAATCTCGAGGCCAGCCTCCTCGAGGATGCGATAGGCCGCCGCGAGGATGCGCTCGATCTGCTCGGGGTCGAGGATTTCCAGCGGCGGCCAAGGGTTGGTCAATCGCGGCAGCGGCGCGAGCGAGGCGCCCGTCGAGCGGGGCGGCCGTGCGCGCCGGCGCGACGATTTCGTAGCTTCGTTCACGGCGATGCCTCCTCACCCGCGCAGCCGAAGGCCGCTCGGATCGTACAGCGGCTCGAGCCGAACCGTCGCAGCGCGGACCTCGCCGAGAATGTCGATCTCGAGAGTCTCGCCTTCGTTGGCCAGCGCCTTCGGAACGTAGCCCGCCGCGAGGCTGTTATCGATGCAATGGCCGTAGGCGCCCGACGTGACATAGCCCACGGCTTTGCCGTCTTTCATGATCGATTCGTACCCGACGACCTCCGCGTCGGCTCTAGCGACCTCCATCACCACGAATTTCCGCTTCGGGCCGTTTTCGCGTTCAGCCAGGGCCGCCGCGCGGCCGATGAAATCGGCCTTGGAAAAATCGATGAAGCGATCGAGCCCTGTTTCGGCAGCCGTATAATCGGGCCGAAAATCCTTGTTGAACGAGCCGTAGCCCTTCTCCAACCGCAGCGAGGAAAGCGCGCGTCCGCCGAAATGCGCAAGGCCGAGATCGCGCCCGGCGTCCCAGAGGTCGTCATACAGCGTCGCGAAATAGTCCGGCGTCGTCCATATCTCATAGCCGAGTTCGCCGGTGAAGCCCGCGCGCGTCAGAATCGCGGGGGCGAATCCCACCGAGGTCTCCATCACCTGAAACAGCCTGAAGGCGGCGCTCGAGAGGTCGGCGCGCGTTACAAGCTGAATGAGTTCGCGCGACTTCGGCCCCGCGATCGATACGCCGCAGAGCGTCGAGGCCTGGGATCGCACGAAGACGTCCGCCGGCGGGTTCGCCTGCCAGAACCAGCGCATGTGGAACTCCTCGGCGAAGCCGGAGCCGACGATCATGAAGCGATCGTCCGCGAGGCAGGCGATCGAGAGGTCGCCGACGACGCGGCCGGCGGGGTTGAGCATCGGCGCCAGCGCGAGTCGTCTCGGTTTCGGGATCTTGCAGGCAAAGACGCGGTCGAGCCAGCCTCTCGCGCCGCGCCCGGTCACCTCGTATTTGCCATAGTTGGTCGTCTCGTAGAGTCCGACGGCCGCGCGAACCGCCCGGCATTCAGCCTTGACGATAGGGAAGGCTTCGGAGCGACGGTAGGTCGGCGTTTCCCATCGCTCGACGCCGTCGGGGGCGAACCACAAGGCATGCTCGAGGCCGAAATTCGCGCCCATCACCGCGCCCGCTGCGATCAACTTGTCATAGATCGGCGAGCGGCGGACAGGCCGGGCCGCGGGGAGCTCCTCGTTGGGATAGGCGAGGCGGAAGCGGCGCGCATAGTTTTCGGGAACCTTGAGCGAAGCATATTTCGGCGTCGCGAAAGCGCCGAAACGCGAAACGTCCATAGAGAGGATGTCCTGGCCGGGATCGTCGTGAGCCATCCAGCGCGAAAGCACGAGGCCGATGCCGCCGCCCTGGCTGAAACCGGCCATGACCGCGCAGGCGACCCAGAAATTCCGCAAGCCGCGCAGCGGACCCACCAGTGGATTGCCGTCCGGCGCGAACGTGAATGGCCCGTTGATCGCCTTCTTGACACCGACACGGCCCAGCGCGGGGAAATGCTTGAAGCCGACCTCGAAGTAAGGCGCCAGTCGCTCGACATCGTCGGGCAGCAACTGCATCGAAAAATCATCGGGGGTCTTTATCGGCGACCAAATGTTTCCGTGGGGTTCATAGACGCCCATCAGAACGCCCCGGCCCTCCTGGCGCATATAGATTTCGCCGGCATAATCCGTGGTGTTGACGATTTCGCGCGGCAGGCCCGCCAATTCCGGGATCGCCTCGGTCACGAGGTAATGATGCTCCATCGCCAGCACCGGCAATTCGGCGCCCACCATATGGCCGATCTCGCGCGCCCACAGTCCCGCGCAATTCACGACATGCTCGGCGTGAACCGCGCCCTTGTCGGTCGCAACGTCCCAGGAACCGTCGCGGCGCGGATGAAGCCCGAGAACCCTGGTGAAACGCTCGACCGAAGCGCCGAGCTTGCGGGCGGCGGCGACGTAGGCATGCGTCGTGCCCGAGGGGTCGCAATGTCCGCCGTCCGCCCGCCAGAGCGCGCCGATGAAATAACGGGCGTCGATCAGCGGATTGAAGCGCTTCGCCTCCTCGAGCGAGATCATCTCGGTTTCCATCCCGAGATAGCGCGCGCGCGAACAGATGAGCTTCAGACTGTCGAGTTCGCCCGGGGTCGCCGCGAGCATCAATCCGCCGTTGGGATGCAGCCCGCAAGATTGGCCAGATAGATCCTCGATCTCGCGATAGAGATCGATCGTGTATTTCTGTAGGCGCGAAATATTGGCTTCGCCGTTGAAGGTATGCATGCCGCCGGCGGCATGCCACGTCGAACCCGAGGTCAACTCGCTCTTCTCGACCAACATCACGTCCGTCCAGCCGATCTTGGCCAGATGATAGAGCACGCTGGCGCCCACGACTCCGCCGCCGATGACGACCGCTCGGACTTGGCTCTTCATGACGGACGGCTCCAGGTAAGGCCCAGCTGATACGAGCCCATCAGCCACAAATATCGCCATTTGGCAAAAACGTCGAAACCTCAAACAATTTTTCTGGAATTGGGGACGAATCAGGTGTTTATACTGCGATGGGGGATATCGGAGATGGATGCAGCGGTCAGGAAACGCAAGGCGCCTGCTCGTCAGAGGGCGCGTAAATCGGCGCAACGGTCGGTGGAGCTGCCGACTCTGGCGCTGGTCTTTCTCGTCTATGGCGGGTGGCTCGGCGTCACCCTGGCCTATTCGCGCTGGCCGCTATGGATCGTGGCGCTCTTGGCCGCCCCTCTGATCACGTTGCACAGTTCGCTCCAGCACGAAATCCTTCACGGGCACCCCACCCGTTGGCGGCGCCTCAACCGCCTGATCGGGATCGTACCTTTGTCCCTCTGGCTCCCCTATGAGCGCTACCGGCAGACCCATCTGGTCCACCACGTCGACGAACGCCTGACCGATCCTCTCGACGATCCCGAGTCGTACTATTGGGCGCCCGAGCAATGGCGGCAATTGAATTCGCCGCAACAGTTTCTCGTGCGGTTGCAAACGACGCTGGCCGGCCGGATTTTGATTGGACCCTTCTGGAGCGCTTGGCGTTTCTGGCGGCTCGAGTGGATCGGCATCTCGCGCAATCAGGGGCGCCTGCGCAGAATCTGGTTGGAGCACCTCATTTGGTGTGTTCCCGTCGTGTTCTGGGTCACCTTCGTCTGCCGGATGCCCATTTGGATCTATGTCCTCACGATGGTCGTCCCGGGGATCGCCATGCTCTTGATCCGCTCGTTCGGCGAACATCGGGCGAGGCCCGGCGCTCGCGAGCGGACGGCGATCGTCGAGGGTTCCTGGATTCTCGGACCCTTGTTCCTCTTCAACAACCTCCATTCGGTGCACCACGACGAGCCGACGATGGCCTGGTACGAGTACAACAGGCGATACCGCGCCCACCGCGACGAATTCCTCCGGGTGAATGGCGGGCTCGTTTATCACAGCTATTTCGACGTGGCGCGCCGGTACCTGTTCCGGCCGCATGACACGCCTGCCCATCCCACGGGCCGAATTCCTCGGGAAAAGCGGGTCTGAGTTGAGCTTCAACGAGCCCGCGCCTGGCGGATTCCACCACCTTCGCCACTGGAGTTGAAGCTCTCGCGGAGGTCGGCCGCGACCCATCAACAAGAAAGTTATCAACTCAGCCTTGCATTTGGGCTCGATTTGTGCTCCACGCCATGTGGTTGACAACCAAGATGGAAGTGGAGCCGAAATGGCCAAAGCCCCTGCTAAGAGCAAGAAACCGCCAGCGCGGAAACCGTGGTCGAAAGACGATGTACGTTTACTTAAGGGCATGGCCCGCAAGGAGCCCGCCTCGAAGATCGCGAAGGCGCTGAAGCGTACCGAAGGCGCCACGCGCCAGAAGGCCACCGCGCTCAGCATCTCGCTGAATCTGTCGCGCAAGAAGGCGGGCCCGGCCAAGAAGGCCGCTCCTGCCAAAAAGGCGGGGCCAGCCAAGAAAGCTGCGGCCGCCAAGAAGTCGGCGCCTGCAAAGAAGGCCGCGCCCACCAAGACGAAAGAGACCTCCGAGCTGGTCTGAGGCGAACGGCGTCGTCACTCAGCTAGGCGCCGCCGTCGTCCAACCAGAAACGCAGGATGTGATGTGCGATCGCCATCGGATGGGGGGCCAGCAGGCCCTCGGGATGGCGTTTTTCGAACATCGCGCGCACTTCGTGCCGCTCGAACCATCGCGCGTCTTCGAGTTCTTGGTCGGCTCTGTGGAGTTCGCGTGAGTGCGCCTGGGCCAGGCAGCCGATCATCAGCGACGCCGGGAACGGCCAGGGCTGCGAGGCGACATAGCCGACCGCGCCGCAGGCTATGCCCGCCTCCTCGCGGATTTCGCGCCGCACGGCCTCCTCGATCGTTTCGCCGGGCTCGACGAAACCCGCGAGCGCCGAATACATGTTCTTGGGAAAGCGTGCCTGACGCCCGAGCAGGCAGCGCTCGCCGTCGACCGCCAGCATGATCACGACAGGATCCGTGCGCGGGAAATGCTGGGCTTTGCAAACGTCGCATTCGCGGCGCCATCCCGCCGCGGCGACCCGCGTCGGAGCGCCGCAATTGGCGCAGAAGCCGTGGCGCGCGTGCCAGTGCGCGACCGCCTTGGCTTGACCGAGAATGGCGAGCGTCGTGGGCGGAACGAGCCCCTGAACGGCGATCGAGCGCAAGTCGATGAGTTCTAGGTCGTCACGGCCGGGAACGAACAATTCGCGCCTGTCGAGAAAGCCGTCGCTGAGATCGGCGCGTTGCTCGACGGCCGTGTCGGGAAGCAGCGCCGCGAAAACGGGAGCGCCAGCGGGTTCGAGGCCGAGCAGGACCTCGAGCCGGGCGCCGCCGAGCGCCGCCACCGTCGCCATCGGGAACATCGGCTCCCGCGGGTCGCCCTTGGCGAGAATCGGCATGTCGCGTGCGAACAGCAGCGTACGGGCGTCGGGCCGCGACCGCAGCGCGGCGATGGCGGCCGCATCTTCGCGCCGTTCCGAGGCGCGATCGAGCGGATTGCCGTGAAAACGGAAGCCAAAGCTCCGGTCGGCGGTCTTGAAAAAGGCGTCTTCCATCGGTCATTCCTCCGCCGCCGATCCCCGCTTGGCGCTGGCCAAGCGGGGCAAAGCTAGATTAGATCATCGGCGAATCACACCGAAAGATTTCGCCCGTCGGAGCAAGCCTCATGGGCATCATCATTTCAAGACGAGCGGCGCTGAAAGGCACAGCGGCGAGCCTCGCCGCGTCTTTGAGCGTCGGTTGGCCGCTCGCGCGGGCCGACGACGAGATCGAGACGCACGGGCTCTCGGCCTTCGGGGATCTGGCGTTGCCGCCGGATTTCAAGTCGCTGGCCTATGTCAATCCCAACGCGCCCAAGGGGGGCCTGCTGGCATTGCTCGTCACCGTAGAAGTGGGCAACCAGAATTTCGAAACATTCGACACGCTCAACATTTTTTCCCGGAAGGGGGACGGTGCGGCGGGCATGCTGGCGACCTACGATACGCTGATGGGCGGCAACGAAGACGAGCCCGACTCGGTTTACGGGCTGATCGCCCGCTCGGTGCGCTATTCCCAGGATAAGCTGACCTATCGTTTTCTGTTGCGCCCCGAAGCCCGGTTCTCCGATGGCTCGCCGTTGCGCGCCGCCGACGTCGTCTTTTCGTTGACGACCCTGAAGGAGAAGGCGCACCCCTATTTTTCGCGGTTGTTGACCGAAGTCGAGAGCGTTGAAGCCGAGGCCGAGGACGTCGTCAAGGTACGTTTCATCAAGAACCGCACGCGCGATGCGCATCTCATCGTCGCGGGCATGCCCGTATTCTCTGCCGCATGGTGGAAGGGTCGGGACTTCGACGCGGCGACGCTCGAAGCGCCGCTCGGTTCCGGAGCCTATAAGGTCAAAGCGTTTGAACAGAGCCGCTTCATCGAATTCGAACTCGACCACGCTTATTGGGCGAAAGACCACCCGCTCAATGTAGGCGGAGCCAATTTTCAACGGCTGCGATACGAATATTTTCGCGAACGTCAGGTCGCCTTCGAAGCCTTCAAGGCCGGCGTCGTGAACTTCAATGAGGAACACACCTCGCGCTTCTGGGCGAACAATTACGAATTCGCCGCCGTCAAAGAGGGGCGCGTCGTGAAGGAGACGCTGCACAACGGCGCGCCCACCGGCTCGCAGGGCTGGTATTTCAACACCCGCCGCGAACAGTTCAAGGACCCGCGCGTTCGCGAAGCGATCGGTCTCGCCTTCGACTTCGAGTGGACGAACCAGAACGTGATGTTCTCGGCTTACAAGCGCGTCGTCTCGTTCTTCCAGAACACGCCGTTGCAGGCCGCCGACAAGCCTGGACCAGACGAACTCGCGCTGCTGGAGCCCTGGCGCGGCAAAATTCCGGATTCCGTATTCGGCGAGCCCTACACCCCGCCGATATCCGACGGATCCGGCAGCGACCGCGCGCTGTTGAAGCAAGCCAACGAAATGCTGCTCGCGGCTGGCTGCCGGCGCGACGGCGGCATCTTGAAGCTCCCGAGCGGCAATCCGTTCATGATCGAGTTTCTCGACTCCTCGGCGTCGCTGCAACCACACACGATGCCGTTTCAGCAGAATCTGAAGAAGCTCGGCATCTCCGCCGTTTCACGCATCGTCGACTCCTCGCAATACAAGAGCCGCACCGAGGCTTTCGATTTCGATGTCATGTCGTTCCGGCTATCCGGGACCCTGACGCCGGGACAAAGCCTGCGCGAGCTGTTCTCCTCGTCTTCGGCGACGGTGAACGGTTCGCGCAACATGGCGGGCATCGTCGATCCCGCCGTCGACGCCCTCGTCGAGGCGGTCGCGTCGGCGAATACCCGCGCGGCGCTGAACGCGGCCGGCCGCGCGCTCGATCGGGTGCTGCGCGCCGGCCATTATTGGGTGCCCATGTGGTATCTCGACTCGTTCTGGGCCGCGTCTTGGAACGTGTTTTCTCGGCCCGAGCGCCAGCCCAAATACGGCGTCGGCGCGCCGGGAACCTGGTGGTGGGACGAAGAGAAGGCGAAGAAAATTGGCCTGTGAGAAAGAGAAGAGGCGAATGGCGAGTGGCGTCCCTCACCACTCGCCACTCGCCATTCGCCATTCGCGGTCTTCTTTTCGCCATTCGCTTCGCTAATCCATGCTCGCCTATATCGCCCGCCGCCTTCTCCTGATGATTCCGACCATCTTCGGCATCATGCTGGTCTCGTTCGCGATCGTCCAATTCGTGCCCGGGGGCCCGGTAGAGCGCGCGATCGCGCAATTGCAGGGCACGGATCAGGGCTCGACCGCAAATTTCGGCGGGGTGGGCGGCGGGATCGGCGCAGGCGCGACGGGGCAGGCGGGCGGCGACATTTCGTCACGCTATCGCGGCGCGCAGGGGCTCGATCCCAAATTCATCAAGGAACTCGAGAAACAGTACGGCTTCGACAAGCCGGCGTGGGAGCGGTTCTGGATCCTCGTGCGCGATTACTCGACCTTTCACCTCGGCGACAGCTATTACCGCAACGCGCCGGTCGTGCAGCTCATCAAGGAAAAACTGCCGGTCTCGATGTCGCTCGGGCTCTGGATGACGGTGATCTCTTATGCGATCTCCATTCCGCTGGGCATCCGCAAGGCGGTCACCGACGGCTCGCGTTTCGACATCTGGACCTCGGCGGCGGTGATCTTCGCCTATGCGATCCCGAGCTTCCTGTTTGCGATCCTGCTGGTGGTGCTGTTTTGCGGCGGCTCGTTCTGGCAGTTGTTCCCGCTGCGCGGCCTCACCTCGGACAATTTCGCTGATTTCTCCTGGCCGCACAAGATCCTCGATTACCTCTGGCACATCACGCTGCCGGTCGCCGCGCTCGTGCTCGGCGCCTTCGCGACCTCGACTCTGCTGACGAAGAATTCGTTCCTCGACGAGATCAAGAAGTCCTACGTGCAGACGGCGCGGATGAAAGGCCTGAGCGAACGGCGCGTCCTCTATGGCCACGTTTTCCGCAATGCGATGCTGATCGTCATCGCCGGCTTTCCCGGCGCCTTCGTCGGCGCCTTCTTCACGGGCTCGTTGCTGATCGAGCAGGTGTTCTCGCTCGATGGGCTCGGCTATCTCACCTATGATTCCCTGATTCAGCGCGACTATCCGGTCGTGCTCGGCAATCTCTATGTCTTCGCGCTGCTGGGCCTCGTCGTCAACCTGCTCTCCGATCTCACCTACACCTGGATCGATCCCCGGATCGACTTCGAGACGCGGGACGTATGAGAATGAGGCGCCGAATTGCAGCATCATCATCGCGAGGAGCGAAGCTAATAAGGCGACGCCCTGGAACAAGCAGGCAAATTTGCGGCGAGCTACCCGCTCCCACCGGTCCGATTATCTACGGCGCTCTCCGTCATCGCGAGCAAAGCGAAGCGATCCAGACTAGGGGTCTCCAACTGCGGCTTAGTCTGGATTGCTTCGCTGTCGCTCGCAATGACGGTCGCCCAAGCAACCCGCGGGGATCCCCGTGACCCCCGGATCGCTGCCCTTCGCGCGCGACGACGGAAGAGGTTCGGTCCTTTCCGACGCCCGTCTAAAATCGCCGCGTTTCACGC
>JBAQGU010000190.1:0-6322 GCA_049287975.1 Roseiarcus sp. | reverse complement strand
CGGCAACGCCGCCTACCAGCACGCGGCGCCGCTCCGGACCCCTGGCGCGGACGCCGACGGTGTGACGGCTCTGCTCCGCACGCTGGACTTCAACGTGGTGGAATTGAAGGACGTCGACAAGATCGGGATGGAGCTGGCGCTGCGCCGGTTCTCGGCGGAGATCGATGGCGCCGACATCGCGCTATTCTACTATTCCGGCCACGCCGCGGAGGTCGGCTCTCTCAACTATCTGCTCCCGACATCGGCCAAGATCGACGGCCCGCGCAGCCTCGCCTTGGACACGATCGCGCTGCAGGACATCAGTTCCGCGATGCGTCAGGCGGGGGCCAAAGTGCAACTCCTGTTTCTCGACGCTTGTCGCGACAATCCGTTCGAGACGGCGTTCGCGGCGCCGCGAGCCGGAGGGTCGACTCGAGGTCTCGCGCCGGTAGGTACGGCGACCGGCTCGCTGATCGCGTTTTCCACCCAGCCCGGTCAGGTGGCGCTGGACGGAACGGGAGAAATGAGCCCGTTCACGACCGGCTTTGTGCGTTACGCCGGGCTGCCGAACCTCGATGTTCGTCAGGTTCTGAGCCGTGTGCGTTCCTACGTGTTGAAGGACACCGACAATCAGCAGGCGCCCTGGGACACCTCGTCGCTGGTCGGCGACGTCAATCTGGTCCCGAAGCGGCCGCCTCCGAAATTCGCGGATCGACTGACCGTCCCTTTGGCTCCCGGCGCAGGGGCGCAAGCGTTGCACCTCGTGGCTCCGGTGCAACCGGAAGGAGGCGAAGTCCAGGTCAGGATACAACAACGGCCTGCTGCTGGGCGCCTGACCCTCGACTCGCACGGCGTCGCTGAGGGCGAACCCATCCCGGCTGCGGATTTCGCCCGCCTCGCCTACGAAAGCACGACGCCGCAACCGGCGGATTCCTTCAGCTACCGAGTGGACGATGCGTGGGGCAACACCGGTTACGGCTCGGTCTTGATCATCCAAGGGACAATGTCCGCGGGCGACGCTTCCCCTCCGCCCGCGCCCCCAAAGCCTC
The DNA here is from genome assembly GCA_049287975.1 of Roseiarcus sp. Classification (GTDB taxonomy): domain Bacteria; phylum Pseudomonadota; class Alphaproteobacteria; order Rhizobiales; family Beijerinckiaceae; genus Roseiarcus. The sequence goes on along the minus strand of JBAQGU010000190.1, from coordinate 5,294 downwards.
ATCTGAACATCAGCGCCTCGGGCGTTTCGCTGATCGGGCTCGGCCCCAATCTGAAGTATCGTAGCCCGCTGACCCTTGCCGCGTCGGATTCGGGACGCGGGATTCGACTCGCGATGGATGTTCCGTTCGGACAGATCGTTTTAGGAGATCGGGTCATCGAAAAAGGACGTTCCCTGACCCTCGCGGATTTGGGGCATCTGAAATTCCAGCCGCAGGCCGGAACGGAAGGCAAGCAGGTCGAGGCCCTGTTCAGCACGACCGATGGGGCGCCGGGTCAGGTCAATCTCGAGATCGACGTGAAAATGACCGATTGCGACCGGCTGGCGGGTGACAAACTCGACGCCCAGGGCGTCGGAGAGGGCGTCCTGGTGGGCAAAATCGATGTTTCGGCCGCGCTGCCCGCCTGCGAATTGGCTCACAAAGCCCAGCCCGACTCCGGACGCTTCAACTATGAGCTGGGACGCGTGTATGCGGCGCTCGCTCGAGACGGCGATTCGATGGCGGCTTTTCAGAGGGCGGCCTCGCTCGGGTACGTCAGAGCTCGGTGGGCGATGGGCTATCAGTTATCTTACGTGCCGCCGCTCGATCCCGCTCGGGGCAAGCAATTGCTGGAGCAGGCGTCGGCTGCCGGCGACGCTTTAGCCATGCATACCTTGGGACAACTCTACTACGAAGGACGTGGCGTTCCGAAAGACTTCGTGAAGGCGAAGGGTCTCTTCGAGGTCGCGGCGCGCATGGGGCTTACCTATTCCATGAATTCGCTGGGCCGCATGTATCAACGTGGCGAGGCGGTCCCGGCCGATCTCGCCCTCACCCGTCGATATTGGGAGGAATCGGCCGCTCGAGGAGACGTTTACGGAATCGACAACCTCGGCTGGGTGTATCTAGACGGCATCAACACACCGAAAGATCCGGGCAAGGCGCTCGCCTATTTCGAGAAAGCCTCTGCCCTTGGCCTTCCGGAAGCGCCTGGGAACATCGGAGTTCTTTACTTCAACGGCATTGGAGTCCCCGTCGACTTCGAGGCAGCGCGAAAGTGGTATAAAATCGGCATGGAGCGAGGCGACGCCCAAGCGGCGTTAAATCTCGGAGAAATGTCCAGGTTCGGCAAAGGCGGCCCGGTCGACGACGTTCAGGCCGCATATTATTACGCTCGCGCCGCCGCCGCGTTCAATCGTATCGAACCGGCGGCCCAGGCGCGAGAAGCGCTAGCGAGCCTGGCCAAGAGCAACAAGCGCGCGGCATTGCGGCTGTTGCTCGGTGAACTGGACCCGGCGAATGCCAAGGCGCCGGAAGCGGCGCTCGACGACCTTGCTCAGCGAGCGATCGCAGCGAAGGGCTTGAAGCCGATCGACGTCTCAGCCGACGCCCTCCTGATCGGCGCGGCTCAAGTGCTCTGGCTCTCGCGCAAGGTGCGCACGGATCTGTTCTAGCTAGCGTCCGACGGCGACGCTGACGCGACCCGGAACGACAAGTGGGCAAACATTACCAATCTTTCATCTTGGCGCCATCGTGGTGTTAGGCTGGACACGCCATCTTATCCTGTGACGCCGGGCATGCGCCCGCGCCTCGATGGAGAACCAGATGTCCGTTGTCCCCTTCCCGACCTTGGGTAAGCGTACGTTGCGCGGCGCGTTGCTCGGCGCCGCAGCCGTCACCGCGGTCGGAGGCGTCGCAATCGGGAACCGGGCCTTCTCGGCTTCGGCCGCGATCGTGGGGGTTACGCAACCCTCGGCCGGCCCTGCCTCGTTCGCCGACGTCGTCGATCGCGTGAAGACTTCCGTCGTCTCCGTCAAGGTCAAGCTCGCTGACGGCGGCGACGCCGACGCCGATTCCGACACTCCGGCCTTGCCGCATTTCGCGCCGGGCGGTCCGTTCGACAGGTTCTTCAAGCAGTTCGGCTTCCCCGACGACCAGGACGGCGCAGCGCCGTTGCATCGGCGGCCGCATCGTCAGTCCATGGCGCAGGGCTCCGGCTTCTTCATTTCGGCCGACGGATACGTCGTCACCAACAACCATGTCGTCGATCACGCGACCGTGGTCGAGGTGACGACGTCGGAGGGCAAGACCATCGACGCGAAGGTCATCGGGACCGACCCCAAGACCGATCTCGCGCTGCTCAAGGTCAAGGGCGACGGCTCGTTTCCGTTCGTCGGATTCGCCCCCCAGGCCCCGCGCGTGGGCGATTGGGTGATCGCGGTCGGCAATCCGTTCGGGCTCGGCGGCACGGTGACCGCGGGCATCGTCTCGGCGCGCGGACGCGACATCGGTTCGGGTCCCTATGACGACTTCCTGCAGATCGACGCGCCGGTGAACCACGGCAATTCCGGCGGCCCGACCTTCAACACCGACGGCGAGGTGGTGGGCGTCAATACGGCGATCTTCTCGCCCTCGGGCGGCAGTGTCGGGATCGGCTTCGCGATCTCGAGCGACGTCGTCAAGACGGTCGTTCAGCAGCTCAAGGACACCGGCTCGGTCGAGCGAGGCTGGCTCGGCGTCGAGATTCAGCCGGTGACGCCCGATCTCGCAGACAGCCTCGGGGTCAAGACCGCTTCGGGCGCCCTGGTCGCCAAAGAGACCGCGAATTCCCCGGCCGAGACGGCCGGCGTGAAAGTCGGCGACGTCATCACGGCGGTCAACGGCGATGCGGTCGCCGATCCGCATGAACTCGCCCGCCGCATTGCGGCCATCGGGCCGAAGAAGATGGCGGAACTCTCGGTTTGGCGTAACGGCGCGCAACAGACCATCGACGTGACGCTCGGCGCGATGCCGACCGAGAAGCAGCAGCAGGCCAGCCTCGAGACGCCGAACCATGCCGACGAGGGCCCGATCTCCAAGCTCGGCATGAAGCTGGAGCGGGCGAAGGCAGGCGAGGAAGGCGTCCACGTCACCGACGTCGATCCCGACAGCGCCGCCGCCGAACGCGGCATTCAGTCGGGCGACATTATTCTGGACGCAGGCGGCAAGTCCGTGACGCGGCCCGAGCAGATCGTCGAGGCGTTCACCGCGGCCAAGGCCGACGGTCGCAAGGCGGTTTTGCTCCGGGTCAAGTCGGACCAGGCGGTGCGCTTCGTCGCGCTGCCCACCCGCGCGGCGTCCTGATCCGAGATTGGCCTCGGGCGCCCCTCCGAGGCCAACAGGCCGGTTCGATCGCGCGGCTCCCCCCGCCGCCGCGACTCCGGCCCGAGGGCGGCAGGCCAGTTGCCCCCTGGTCTGCCGCCTTTTATTTTGATCCGGCGTCGAGGCCGACAACCGATCGTGTATAGGTGAGCCATGCGGATTCTCATCATCGAAGACGATCGCGACGCCGCCGGCTATCTCGTCAAGGCGTTCCGCGAAGCCGGCCATTCCGTCGATCACGCCGCCGACGGGGTGAGCGGCTACGACCTGGCGCACGAGGGCGGCTATGAAGTTGCGGTTGTCGATCGAATGCTGCCGAAGATGGACGGCCTTTCCCTGATCTCCGCATTGCGCGCGCAGAAGAACGAAACGCCCGTGCTCATCCTGTCCGCGCTCGGTCAGGTCGACGACCGCGTGAAGGGCCTGCGCGCCGGCGGCGACGACTATCTCGCCAAGCCCTACGCCTTTTCCGAACTCCTCGCGCGCGTCGAGGCGCTGGCCCGCCGCCGCCCGAAGGGCGCGCCGGAGGAGACGGTCTATCGGCTCGGCGATCTCATGCTCGATCGTCTATCGCACAAGGTGACGCGCGCCGGCGAAGAAATCACGCTGCAACCGCGAGAGTTTCGCCTGCTCGAGTATCTGATGCAGAACGCGGGCAAGGTCGTCACGCGGACCATGCTGCTCGAACATGTCTGGGACTATCATTTCGATCCGCAGACCAACGTGATCGACGTCCATGTCTCGCGACTGCGCGCCAAGATCGACCGCGACTTCGACGCGCCGCTCCTGCATACCGTGCGCGGGGCGGGATACATGGTACGTGACGGCGCTCGCTAAACTGTTTCGCGCTACGGCGTTCAAGCTGACGCTCGCCATTCTCGGCGTCAGCGCGCTCGGCGCCGGTATCGTTCTGGGAATCGTCGCCTGGCAGGTGATCAAGCTGGTCGACGAGGAGACGAAGCAGACCATCGAGGCGGAGGCCAACGGCTTGGCCGAGCAATACGAGGTGGGCGGCGTCCGCAGACTGGATTCGGCGATCGAGGCGCGCTCACGTGAGCCGGGCTCGACTTTGTACCTCCTGACCAACAGCGCCGGCGAGCCGCTCGCGGGCAATATCAGCCAGTTGCCCCCTGGGGTTCTCGATCACGTCGGCTTCGTGGACACGACTTATGAAGCCACCGACGCTTCGACCGCCAGCAGGAGGGCGCTCGCGCGCATATTCGCCTTGCCGGGCGGGTTCCACCTCCTCGTCGGGCACGATCTCGGCGATCGGGCGCGGATCGGCGCGGTGATGGTGCGCGCGCTCGCGACCTCGCTGATTTTCCTAGCCGGGCTCGCCGCGCTCGGCGCACTGTTCGTGGCGCGGCGCGTGCTGCGGCGCATCGATGCGATGAACAGTTCGGCGCGCGCGATCATGGCCGGCGATCTCTCGCAACGGCTGCCCGTCTCGGGTTCCGGCGACGAACTCGACCGGCTGGCGCTCGGACTCAACGCAATGCTCGCGCGGATCGCCGATTTGATGGCCGGTCTGCGTGAAGTTTCCGACAATATAGCCCATGATCTGCGCACGCCGCTGACTCGCCTGCGCAACTATGTCGAGGAGGCGTTGCGCCAGGAAGGGGACCCGTCCGCCTACCGCGCCGCGCTGGAGCGCACCATCGAGGAGTCCGACGGGCTGATCCGCATCTTCGACGCGCTCTTGATGATCGCGCGCGCCGAGGCCGGCGCCGACCGGGCGGGAATGAGCGCCTTCGACGTAGGCGGAGTCGTCACGGGAGTGACGGAGCTCTATGAGCCCGTCGCGGAGGAAAAAGGGTTCGAAATGACGGTCGCCGTCTCGCCCGGCCTGACCATGACAGGCAACCGCGAGCTGATCGGCCAGGCCATCGCCAATCTGATCGACAACGCGCTGAAATACGGCGCCGCAGACTTGGGCCGCGGCGGCCGGGTCGACATCGTCGCGGGGCGCGAGGGCTCGCAAATCCTCATCGAGGTCGCCGATCACGGATCCGGAATCAGCAATGCCGATCGCCAGCGCGTCTTCGATCGTTTCGTGCGGCTCGAAGGCGCGCGTTCGCGCCCCGGTTCGGGGCTCGGCCTCTCGCTCGCCGCGGCGGTGGCGCGCCTGCATGGAGGGACCGTGCGGCTCGAGGACAACGCGCCGGGCCTGAAAG
>JBAQGU010000189.1:0-4929 GCA_049287975.1 Roseiarcus sp. | reverse complement strand
GACGACCTGCGTCATCACGACGGCGAGTTCGGCCTTGAAGCGCGGATGCTCCGCCGCCTTGCCCAGGTGCGGCACGCCGCAACCGATCAGCGCCTGCGACAAATCCGCGCGGCCGGCGACGCGCAGGCGCCGGTTGGCGCCCCAGGCGCCCTGGCCCTTTTCCGTCACATACATCGAATCGTCCGCGGGATTGTAGACGACGCCCGCGACGATCTGGCCGTCGCGCTCCAAAGCGATCGATATCGCGAAGATCGGGATAGCGTGCAGGAAATTGGTCGTCGCATCGAGCGGGTCGATGTGCCAGGTGTGGGCCTTGTCGGTTCCCTCGACGCGGCCGCTCTCCTCCATCACGAAGCCGTAGCCCGGCCGCGCCTTGGCGAGTTCCTCGAACAGGATCTTTTCGGCGCGCTGGTCGGCCAGACTGACGAAGTCGCCGGGGCCCTTCGAGGAGACCTGCAAGTTCTCGATCTCGCCGAAGTCGCGCTTCAGGCCCCGGCCGGCCTTGAGCACCGCGGCGGTCATCACGTTCATCAGGGCGGAGCGGATCATCGGAGCGTCCAGGCGGGGGAGGGGGGACGCTTATGCGATGCGGGGCGGGGAGGCAAATCGGGGGCGGTGACTTTCTCCGCGCTCTTCATGGATAGGGCGAGCGACGAACCAGTGGCCATCGCCGCGAGGTTCCCCCGATTTCTCAAAGCATCGCGCCAATTCACGCAGCTGCAAATCATCAACGCGGCCGTCTGATTGTCCTGGTTACGGCGTTGGCGCGCGCAAGCGCGCCAACGTCAGTCCGTCAGTAGACGTAGGGAATCAGCCGCCACGTTCGCGCGCGATAGGCTTCGTATTCCGTTCCGAACTGATCGGCGAGCAAACGTTCTTCAGCATTCATGCGCGCCACGAGCGGGACGATCATCAGAAGGGTCAGCGCCACGCCGACGCCCGAGCGAAAGGCGAGCGACCAGCCCAGCGCGTTGACGAGCAGGCCGAGGTAACTCGGATTGCGAATGATCTTATAGAGCCCATCGGTGACGAGCCGGTGGCCGGGTTGGATCGCAACGAGGCCGCTGAACCGGCGCCCGAGCACGAAGACCGGCGCGATGCGCAACACCCCGCCTGCGACGAACAGCGCAAAGCCCAGCCAGCGCACGCCCTCGCCGCCGAAAGTCCAAAAGTCGAGGCGGTCGGTATAGGCGGGCAGGAAGCCGGCGAGCAGGCCGAGTATGCCGAGGGCGGCGATCACCCAGCGATTCGAACGATCCTCGCGGACGCCGGCGCCGAGATGGCCCTGGGTGAGCAACCCCGCGCCCGCCAGCGCGAACAGCGCCAGCGTGACCGCCATGAGCGCCGAGTGCGAAAAGAAGGCGCCGACGCCTCCTTCGCCGGCGATCGCCAGCGCGAGATAAAGCACGGTCATCACCGTAGTGAACGCCGCCAGCCGTGGCGTGGTCATGGGCCGTCGCCTTTCGCGGACTCCTGGGTTCGCCTTGCCGCCTCGAGAGTCGCCGCATCATACTGGAAGGTGAGCTCCCTTCAGAGTGTGGAGCTTCCGACAGCGGTCTAGTCTAAGGCCAGGACTTCGTCGGCCTCGAAGCCGATCCTGGTGAAGCCCACGACGCGTCAGCCCGGTCATCGGGCCCCGGCGCGCCTCTTATCTCCTGATACCGGCGCCCGATCGTCGATCTCCACAGTGGCGGTCATGCCCGCGGACAGAACGACGCCCGGTGGGACTTCATCGATATGGATCCGGACCGGGATTCGCTGGGCAAGGCGCACCCAGGTGAAGATCGGGTTGACCGTAGCCACGCCCTGGTTGTCGGGCTGGGCATTCGAAACATTGATGGCCCGGGCGATGCTGTCGACGTGTCCGCGCACAACCTCGCTGTAACCCATCAACGTGATTTTGGCCGCGTCGCCCACGCGGATCGGCGCGATGTTCGTTTCCTCGAAATATCCGTCGACCCAGTATGAATCAGCGTCGACAACCGAGATGGTATTGACGCCAACATTGACGAAGTCGCCGAGGTGGGCGAGCAAGTTCGTCACGTAGCCATTCGCCGGCGAGAGAATGCGGGTGCGCTCGAGATTTACCTGCGCCTGGTGGAGCTGCGCCCTGTTTTGCGCGAGACTCGCCTCGGCGCTCATCCGCTGCGCCTTCAGCGATTCGACCTGCCGATGCGCCAGATTGAGGATTTCTACAGCCGCCTGCACTGAAGACTCCTGCTGATGCAGCTGCGAAACAAACTGCTGGGCGTTCTGAACGCTGCCATAGCCGGTATGCGCCAGATCCTCATAACGGGCAGCTTGCTGCTGCGCAAACACCAGCGCTGCCTTCGCCTGAGCCAACTGCGCGTCGTTGTTGCCGATTTGCGCCTGCTGAACGGTCATCTGCGCCTCGACCGACTGCAGGCTCGCCTGCGCCTGCTGAACCGCGGCTTCAGCCTGACTGACCGCGATAGTGTAGTTGGTAGGTTCAATCACCATCAAGAGATCGCCCTTGTGCACATATTGGTTGTCGACGACCGGCAGTTCGACAATGCGCCCGGCAACCTCCGGCGCCATCGTGACGACAAGGGCGCGCACGGTAGCGTCGCGCGTCCAGGGCGACCCCATATAGACACGCCACAGCCCCCAGCCGAGAAACCCGGCAAGCACGACCGTCCCCAAGGTGATCAGGAACGGGAGTGCCGATGCGCGGCGCTCGGCCACGGCGCGGGATTCGGGTGGGCGCGGTGGGGACACTTCCCGATCGACGGGGGCCTCGCCGCGTTTCGTTGTCACTCCAGCAACGGTCATGACCAACTCCGCACGACAATCAGGAACCAGGACGAGAGAACGATGATGTAGAGACCAAACACGAACAGAGCCGGATGCCAGACGTATCGCAGCAAGCCCAATCGGGCGGCGGCCTGCCTCAGCGCAAGGGTGACGAACCAAGCCGCGACCATCATGACCGACATGGGCGCAACGTAGACGCCAAAGAGGTCGACATCGGCCAAGTTCATGTGATGGCTCCTTCATCGAAGTAAGCAGCATGCGCGGAAAGAGCTTCGCAGATGGCCAGGATGCGACTGCGCGCCCGAAGAACGACGACCGTGTCCGTCCCGACGGCGAAACCGGCAGCGAGTCTGTCGTCGAGTTGCTTGAGCCACATTTTTGCGATCGCGCTGTTTCCCCGCGCGAGGGCCCCGAACGCGGCATCCAGCGTCGCGCGCGATGCGAGAGACACGGCTATCTCGCGAAGTTGGATGACCTCGCGGCCGACCGAGAGCGCCGTCATCAGTCGGGCGCGCTGCAACGGCTCGGCCTGATCCGGAACCGCCGCGACCCGGCCATACATGCGGCTCTCCCAATCCTCCAACCGCGACGGCTTGGAGGCGGTTGCGAGGCGGCGGAGATCGCGCAAGGCGCCGGCGAGCAGGCGGCGCGTCCGCTGTTCCGGCGACAACGGCGGGATCAAGCCGAACGCCAGCGGGGCGATGCAGCATCCGATCGCGATCGCCATCGCGGTATTGTAGAAGTCTCCGGTGTCGTAGGTCATCTGGTTGGTGGGCGCGAGCAGCGGCAGGAAGTTCACGCCCAACGGGGTGAACACGGCCGCGAGTACGAGCTTCTGCCTGCTCTGGGCCCACGCCATGGCAAAGCTCGCCGGTACGAGAATAAGACCGATGGCGACACAGAAGGCCGGGAACGTTGCGAGGGCTGGCAGCAGCGCAAATTTGATGATCGCCGCACAGAAGACGCTGCCTGCCGTGCCGAGTGCGAACGCGATGGCTGCCCCAAAGGCTAAGTCGCCTCTCGGCGAGAGCAGCAGAATCGTGACGGCTGCGAAGACGATCGCAGAGCCGCCGTTCGGCCAAGCGGTCGCGACCCAGAAAAGTTCGACCGCGCCGATCGTGACGAAGGCTCGCGCCGCACTGATATGAGCGGGCAGCCAATCCGGCGCGCCCAAGGAAAAGCCGCGACCAGCCGCAGGAGATCGATCGGGAGCATCGACGAGCAGCGCCAGCCCGTCGAGCACGCGCGACATGCCCGCCACTACCTTGGCGGTCTCGTCGGCCAGGAGTCGCAGCGACGGCGTGCCGGCCGGGAGAGCCAGCAGCTTCGACGCCGCCTCCGCAGTGAGGCGCCGGAGCGCCATGGGATCGGCCAGCCACCGCGTCGAGGCGCCTGGCTCCGTTGCGGATCGGAGCTCGGGCGGAATGCTGCGCAGAATGGTTGCGGCCTCCTGCCGTTCCCTCTCGTCCCGCGATCGGGTCAAATGCCTCGCAACTCCTCGCCAGCCATCCAGGGCTCTGATCAGGCCGTAGACAGCGGTCTGCAGCGTCGGCGCGTCGGTGCGCGCGTGCCCGGATTCTCCGAGCGCCTGGTCGATCATCGGATCGAGCGCGATGACACGTCGGACGAGCTCGCGCCGCTCAATTAGCGTATCAGGCACTTGCGGTCCCGCTAGCGCCAGCATGCGGGTAAATCGCTCCATGACCTCGGCCGCTAGACTGGCGAACGAAGCTGCGAGCCGCCGTTGGGCGCCGCCGAGATCGGTCAAGCCAAGGACCAGGCCGGCGCACGCGATTCCGATGCAGATCTCGCTAGCCCGCCAAACCGCGATCCAGAACACGTTTGGACCGGCCCCTCCAGTCGCCCCGAGCGTGTCGGCGGCGATGATTGCAGCGGTATAGCCGGCGAGCGCGGCCCCGTAGGAGGCAAAGTTGCGCAGCAAGGTGGCGATGAAAGCGCAGATGCTGGCCCACACGGCCAGAAGTGCGAGAAAGCCGATCCGATCCTGCGGGAACAACGCAGTCAGTGTTACGATCATCGTGGCGCCGATCACTGTGCCGATCATGCGGAACCAGCCCTTGCGCAGTGCGGCTCCAAGCTGCGGCTGGCATACGATTGCCGCCGAGGTCCCAGCCCAGAAAGGATTGTCGAGTT
>JBAQGU010000188.1:0-7995 GCA_049287975.1 Roseiarcus sp. | reverse complement strand
CCAGAACCCTCGGCGCGGATGCGGGAGGCTTGTTTTCGCAGCGTTCGTGCATATTACCCGCACAGACCCGCTCAGGCCCTGCCGTATGCCCCGATGGATTTGATCGTTCCGCGTCCCGAAGGCCTCTACTGTCCGCCGGGAGACTTTTACGTCGATCCCTGGCGGCCGGTATCGCGCGCGGTCATCACGCACGGGCATTCCGACCACGCGCGTCGGGGCAGCGAAGCCTACCTCTGCCAGCGCGACAGCGTTCCGATTCTGCTGAGGCGACTGGGCGATGCGGCCGTGCAGAGCGTGGATTATGGCGAAACCATCGACCGGAACGGCGTGAAAGTTTCGCTGCATCCGGCCGGCCACATTTTGGGCTCCGCGCAGATACGCATGGAGTTTCGCGGTGAGGTCTGGGTCGCTTCCGGCGATTACAAGCTCGAGGCGGACGGAACTTGCTCGGCTTTCGCGCCGGTGCGCTGCGACGCGTTCATCACCGAATCGACGTTCGGCCTGCCGATCTACCATTGGCGGCCGCAGGGCGAAATTCTCGACGAAATCAATCGCTGGTGGCGCGAGAACGCCGATCGGGGGCGCGCGAGCGTCATGCTGGCTTACAGCCTGGGCAAAGCGCAGCGCATTCTCAGACACGTCGACCCCGAAATCGGACCGATCGTCTGCCACGGCGCGGTAGAGCCGTTCAACGCCATCTACCGCGAACGCGGCGTCGCCTTGCCGCGCACTCTCATGGTGAGCGACGGGCTGAACAAAAAGCAGCTCGAGCGCGCACTCGTGCTCGCGCCGCCATCGGCGGCGGGCAGCCCTTGGCTCCGGCGGTTCGGCGGCCATTCCGACGCCTTTGCGAGCGGCTGGATGCAGGTGCGCGGCAATCGCCGCCGGCGCGGCGTCGACCAGGGGTTTGCGCTGTCCGACCATGCGGACTGGCCGGGTTTGTTGCAGGCGATCGAGGCGACCGGCGCGACGCGCGCATTCGTCACCCATGGCGGCGTAGCGCCGCTCGTTCGCTATCTCGGAGAAAACGGTCTCGACGCCCGAGCCGTCGCCGTCGAATATGGCGACGAGGCGCTGGAGGACGATCCGCCCTCGGCCGGCCAGGCCGGTGCTGGAGAAGCGCCGTGAAGACCTTTGCCGCTCTGTATCGGCGGCTCGACGCCGCCACTTCGACCCATCACAAGAATCAGGCGTTGCAGGATTATCTGCGCGGCGCCGTCGCGGACGCGCGGCTTTGGGCGAGCGCGGCGTGGACCGTCTATTTCCTCGCGGGAGGCAAGCCGCGCCAGATGATTTCGACCAAGCTGCTTCGCCAGTTGGCGCTCGATGAGACGGGATTGCCGGAATGGCTGATCGAGGAATGCTATCAGAGCGTCGGCGACCTCGCGGAGACGCTGGCGTTGCTGCTGCCCCCTCCGGAGGGAGGCGAAGACGTATCGCTCGACGTCTGGATGACCGAGCGCCTGCTCGCGCTGAGGAACCTCGACGATTCCGAGAGATACCAGCGCCTGCTGCAATGGATTCGCGTTCTGCCTGATGAGGAGCGGCTGCCGTTTTTCAAGCTGACCACCGGCGCCTTGCGGATCGGCGTATCCAAGCTGCAGGTGATTCAGTCTCTGTCGGCTGTATCAGGGGTCGACGCAAAGCGTATGGCGCAGCGCATGATGGGCTATACCCAGGCTGGCCGCACGCTCCAGGCGGAGGACTTCGCCACGCTGATCGCCGCGGACGACGAGGCGGGGCAGGGGGCGGCGGGCGGCCATCCCTATCCCTTCTTTCTCGCCCATTCGTTCCAGGCGCCGCTCGACGAAATGCCGGCGCTGCTGGGGCCGGTCGAAAACTGGCTCGTGGAATGGAAGTTCGACGGCATCCGCGCGCAATATATCCAGCGCGCGGGTCATTGTTGGCTGTGGTCGCGCGGCGAGGAACTCGTGAGCGAGAGCTTTCCGGAAATGGCGGCGCTGCAGAGCTGGATTCCCGACGGCGAGGTGCTCGACGGCGAGCTGCTCGTGGTGAAGCCGCAGGCCGCGGAGGCCCAAGCGCTCGACGACGATAGGCTTTCCGACATCCAGCCGTTCGCGTCGCTGCAACAGCGGCTCGGCCGCAAGGTTCTCGCCGCGAAGATATTGCTCGAACTGCCGGTCGCCTTCATCGCCTACGACATCCTCGAACATGCCGCGGAGGACGTCCGGCGTCGTCCGCAATCCGAGCGCAGGCGCCTGCTGGAGGAGGTCGTACGGGAGGCGAGGGCTCGCGCCGGCGCGATGGGCAAGCCGGTCCCGTTGCGTCTCAGCCCCGCGTTGCGCCGTCCGGACTGGGCTTCGTTTCAGGCGCTGCGCGAGGAAGCGCGCACTTTCGGCGCCGAGGGCTTCATGTTGAAGTCCCAGACCACGGAATACGGCGTCGGGCGACGTCGCAGCGGCGCCGATCTCTGGTGGAAATGGAAGCTCGATCCGATGAGCGTGGACGCCGTGCTCGTCTATGCGCAGCGCGGTCACGGGCGGCGCTCGGGCGTCTACAGCGACTACACGTTCGCCGTCTGGAGCGGGCCGCCCGAAGACGAGAGCCGCTCCCTGGTGCCCTTCGCCAAGGCCTATTCCGGCCTCTCCGACGAGGAGATGCGCCAGGTCGACGCGCTGATCCGCAAGACCACCCTCGAGAATTTCGGTCCCGTGCGCAGCGTCCGCCCGACCATGGTGTTCGAACTCGGGTTCGAAGGCATCGCCCTCAGCAAGCGCCACAAGAGCGGCATCGCGACGCGATTCCCGCGGATGTTGCGCTGGCGTCAGGACAAGCCTGTTGCGGAGGCCGATACGATCGAGCAATTGCGGGCGCTGCTGCCCGGCGGGGAGGGCGCTTGAAACGTCCCGCGCTTTGGCGGATTTCTGAGTAGATTCCGAACCTACTCCCGACGCCCCCGTGTCGGCTAATTTTCGCAGTGTCTCGGATTGGTCATCGGGCGAATTGGCAAATTTTGTCGAATTGAGAAAGGCGACCACGGCCGAAGGCGCTATCGAGGAAATCGGGGTGGCCCGCGTTCGCATCCGCGCCCATGCCGGCATCTCCTGAGGAGCGCGGCTTCCTGAAGGAACACGCCGCGTCGAGCTGGGACGAGTCCAATGGACATTCGGCGGCGCGACCTGCTGACGAGCACAGCCATCTTCATTGGCGGCAGCGTTGTCGCCCGCGCCGGAACGATCGCCGGCCAACTGCCCTGGCGTCCTGGCGCGGGCGTGCCTCCGGTACGCGTTTTCCCTGGCCCCTGGGTCTATTTCACTGGCGCGGAGGGCGCGGCCGTCGAGGCGATCGCCGACCGGATCATTCCTCCGGACGCCTCGACGCCCGGGGGCAAGGACGCGGGATGCGCGGTCTTCGTCGATCGCCAGCTCGCGGGTCCGTATGGCCGGCAGGAGGGCCTCTATGTCCGCCCGCCGTTTCTCAAAGGCATGAAGCAACAGGGTCCCCAAGACGAGGCCGGCCCGGCTCAGCAATACCGCGAAGGTCTCTCAGCGCTCGATCGATTTTGTCGAGCGAACCATAGCGGCAAAGCGTTCGCCGAGCTCGACGACGCCGACAAGGATGCCATCCTGACGGGCCTCGAGAACTCGACCGTGAAGCTCGACGGGGCCGACGGCAAGGCGTTTTTCGAATTGCTGCTCAAAGATGTGCAGCAGGGCTTCTTCGCCGACCCGATTTATGGCGGCAATCGGGACATGGTCGCGTGGCGCATGATCGGCTACCCCGGCGCGCGCTACGACTATCGCGACTGGGTCGGCCGACACAACGAACGCTTTCCGCTGCCGCCCGTGAGCATCACAGGGCGCGCCGATTGGACGCCGCGAAAGACCTGAGTGGACGATGCGCAAACTTCCTCACAAGGACGTCGTCATCATCGGCCTCGGTTGGACGGGCTCGATCATGGCCAATGAGCTCACCGACGAAGGGCTCGACGTCGTCGCGATCGAACGCGGCCCGTGGCGAGACGCGGCGACCGATTTTCCGCCCAACTACGATCAGGACGAATTGCGCTATCGCATTCGTCATGAACTGTTTCTGCGGCCGGATCAGACGACTTTCACCTTTCGCAACAAGATGGACCAGACGGCTCTGCCGATCCGCACCTGGGGCGCCTTCATGCCGCCCAACGGGGTCGGGGGCGGCGGCGTCCATTGGAACGCGGAGACGTGGCGGTTCCTGCCGTCGGACTTCGTGCTGAAGACGCATCTGACCGAGCGCTATGGCGCGGGGTTCCTGCCGCCGGACATGACGATCCAGGACTGGGGCGTCACCTACGACGAGATCGAGCCGTATTACGATCGTTTCGAATATTTGTGCGGCACATCCGGACAGGCGGGCAATCTGAAGGGTCAAATTCTGGAGGGCGGCAATCCGTTCGAGGGACCGAGATCGCGCCCCTATCCGAATCCGCCGCAGGCCCAGCCCTTCAGTTATACGCTGTTCGCCAAGGCGGCGCGGGAGCTCGGCTATAAGCCGTTTCCGCAACCTTCGGGCAACATGTCTCAGGCGTACCGCAACCCGCTCGGCGTCCGGCTCGGCCCCTGCACCTATTGCGGGTTCTGCGAATGGTTCGGTTGTGGCAACAATTCCAAGTCGAGCCCGCAGACGACGATCCTGCCGGTGCTGGTCCGGAAATCGAATTTCCTGGCGCGCGACAATTGCGAGGTGACGCGGATCAATACTGACGGTTCGGGCAAGCGCGCGACCGGCGTCACTTTCGTCGATACGAGCGGCGAGGAATGGGAGCAGCCGGCCGACCTGGTGATCCTCTCGGCCTACACGGTCTTCAATGTCCAGCTCCTGCTGCTGTCTGGCATCGGCAAGCCCTACGACCCCGTCGCCAACCAAGGCGTGATCGGGCGCAACTACAGCCATCAGACCATCTCGGATGTGACCGGATTCTTCGATCACGCGAAATTCAACTTCAACCCGTTCATCGCCTCGGGCTCGATCGGCATGTGTATCGACGAATTCAACGGCGACAATTTCGATCATGGTCCGCACGGCTTCGTCGGCGGCGGCTATATGGGCCAGGTCCAGACCAACGGGCGTCCGATTGAGACGACGCCCGTCCCCGCGGGAACGCCGCGCTGGGGCGCCAAATGGAAAACGGCCGTGCGCGACAACTATCTCAGCTCGGTCAAGCCGGGGACCGGGGTGCATGGCAGCTTCTACAGCTACCGCGACGTCTATCTCGACCTCGACCCGACTTACAAGGATCGGTTCGGCCGTCCGCTCATGCGGATGACGATCGACTTCCATGAAAACGAGTTGAAGCAGAACGCGTTTCTGACCGATCGCTTCGATGAAATCATCAAGGCGATGGGCGCCAAGGAAACGCTGAAGGAATATCGCAAGGGTCCCTACGACATCACCAAATATCAGACGACCCACCTCTGCGGCGGCGCGATCATGGGGACGACGGACCCCAGCACCAGCGCGATCAACCGCTATCTCCAGAGTTGGGACGTCCCGAATTTGTTTGTAACGGGCGCGAGCGGGTTTCCCCAGAATGCCGGCTACAATCCAACGGGCACGCTTTCGGCGCTCGCCTTCTGGTCGGCGGATGCGATCCGAAAGCAATACCTGAAGAATCCGGGGCCGCTGGTCCATGTTTAGGCGCCTCATCATGGCGCTCGGCGCTCTGGTTGTTCTGGCGCTCGTCGTCGTCGGCGTCTACTTGATCTGGTTCAATCGAACGACGCCCGGCGACCCCGCGATGAGCCGGGCCGACGGGCAGGATTTCGCCCAAATCGAGCGCGGTCGCTATCTCACCGCGACCGCCGATTGCGGTTCTTGCCATACCACGCCGGGCGGCGCGCCCTTCGCGGGCGGCCGGCCGATCGAAACGCCGTTCGGCAACATTCTGGCGCCTAACATCACGCCGGACGCCGAGACGGGAATCGGCGCATGGAGCGATGCCGATTTCGACGCCGCCGTGCGGCAAGGAAAGCGGCGGGACGGAACGCTGCTCTATCCTGCGATGCCGTTTCCCAGTTACGCGAAAATGTCGCGCGATGACGTGGTCGCGCTTCGCGCCTACCTCCAAACGGTCGCGCCCGAGCACGACGCGGTGGTCGCAGATCAGCTGCCCTTCCCGTTCAACATTCGTGCTTCGATGCTGGTCTGGGACGCGCTGTACTTCGAGCAGGGAGAGTTCAAGCCCGAGAGCGCGAAATCGGCGGCGTGGAATCGCGGCGCTTTTCTTGTCGAGGGACCGGGCCATTGCGGCGCCTGCCATACGCCGAAGACCTTGCTGGGCGGGGATGAAAAATCGCAGGCGTTGCAGGGCTACCAGATTCAGGGCTGGTTCGCGCCAGACATCACCAACGACGCCAGACGCGGGCTCGGCGGCTGGAGCGGCGACGATATCGTCGCCTATCTGAGATCAGGCCACAACCGCATCGCCGCCGCCACCGGCCCGATGGCCGAAGAAGTGGCGCTGTCGAGTTCGCGCATGACCGAAGCGGACCTCGCCGCCATCGCGACCTATCTGAAGGACCAGCCGGCCCGAACCGAGGCGGTCACGCCTCTGTCTTCCACCGACCCGGTAATGGTGGCGGGCGCTGCGATCTACCGGGATGTCTGCTCCGGCTGCCACGCGGTCGACGGAAAGGGCGTTCCGGAACTCTTCCCCGCGCTCGCCAGTTCATCCTCGGTCCGCTCCGACGACCCCGTCTCGCTGATCCGTGTCCTTCTCCGCGGCGCGCGCAGCGTAGCTACTTCGACCGAACCGACCGCGCCGGGAATGCCGGCCTTCGGTTGGCAACTCGACGACGAACAGCTCGCGGCCGTCGTCACGTATATCAGGAACAGCTGGGGCTCCTCGGCGCCCGGGGTCTCGGCCGACATGGTTCGAAGGACGCGGGCTTCGCTCGCGTGGCGCAGCGATTGATTTACGCGGCCCGGGACGACTCGCCCGAACCCGCAATCGAAAATCGGGATACACGGCGGGCGGAATTGACGCCGACAAGCACTACTACGCTGCCGGCTTGATCGGTCACCCGGATCTGTCCGCCAGCTTCTCCTACGCTCCAGGCGAGTTCGGCGACTTTCGGCCATATGGCTCGCGAATTGCCGAGGATGACGGATTGAATCGCCGCGACGGTCTCATCCCCGTTCAGGACATTGAAATTATAGGTATTCATTCCTCCCCCATGGCTCGCAGTTCGGTTGATGTTAAAACGCGCGCGCGGGCGTTTGGTTCCATCGCTCGCGCAAGAATTTTGACCGATTGATCAGACTAAAATGATTTGTGTTTTTAAAATGCGAGCAAACGGCCGAAGATCACCCCTTAACGTTCAACAGCGGCCCGCAGCCGGACGAGAGCCTCATCCCATTGCGCCGAAATTTCATCGATGTAGCTTCGTATCTCAGCAAGGCGATCCTTGCGCAGTTCCCAAATGCAATCGCGCCCGACGCGATCGGCGTGGACCAATCCAGCTCCCTCGAGGGTACGCAAGTGCTTTGTGATTCCCTGCCGCGAGAGCTTGGCGCCATCGGCCAACCTGACGGTCGCGAGTGGCCCGGTGTCACAAAGTCGACGGACAATTGTCAGGCGCGTGGGATCGCCAAGAGCGGCAAATACCGTGGAGACGTCAGCCGGGACCGTCGCGCGCGCGGTGGAGGACAGCATGGGAGATGATGATCCCTGTTCTCTTGTCAACTCGCGACTTCGCTGGCGAGGTACTTGGAAATGAGCGTCGCCTGGATCGTCCAGCCCCCGTCGTTCGCAGCAAACGCCTTGGCCCGCCTTTCCAGCGGTATTTGCTCAAAGCCTGTTTCCGTGATGGTCAGGCTGGTGGTGGCGCCAGTTTCCTCTAGCTCGAATACGATCAGGGTGGTCGGCTCTTTTGAATAGTCGATGCCCGGCTCGACCGCGTTCGGATGCCAGCGGAAGGAAATCCGCCGTTTGGGCTCGATAGTCTCGACATAGAAATCGAATGTCTTCCCCTCGTACGGTGCTTGTAGCTTGGC
>JBAQGU010000187.1:0-8556 GCA_049287975.1 Roseiarcus sp. | reverse complement strand
CCCACGCCCCCTGTCATTCCCGCGGAAGCGGGAATCCAGCCGTGGCGCCACGAAGCCGCGGCGGCGCAAGCTGGCATCGCAGGCGGACGCAGCCGCGACCCGTCAGAATGCGAGGAGCACGGTGGCGTTCTGGATGCTCGCGTTCGCGAGCATGACACGGGGTGACAACCGGTCAGCCGCGAAAGAGAATGTTCGCCGGATTCGGTCCTCCGACTAGACCGAAGGCCGGCGCCGCGTCGCCACGACCGGATCGCGCGCATGGCGCCCCCTTTTCTCAGTCCATCGTGACCCAGGAGAAGATGTAGTAATTGTCCGGCCTCTGGATTACGTGCGTGGTCTTGGAAACGCCCCAGGCCAGCGCCTGCTGATGCAGCGGGATGTAGCCGACGTCGACGAACAACGAGATCCGCCAGGCATCCGCGAAGTTTTCGTCGCGCTTCTCCTCTTCCGGCTCCTCCAGGGCCTTACGGGCCAGTTCGTCGACCTTCTGATTGCAATAGTCGCCGACGTTGTTGCCGCCCCAATTGGTCTTTGGATTGCGACAGCCCATGATATATTGGAATACATTGAAGCTCTCGAGCGTCGCGGGCGTCCAGCCAAGCAGAAAGAACGACGAATCGTAGCCTCCCGCCGCCGAGATCGCGGCGAAAAATTTTGATTTGGGCTCGGCGTTCAGATCCACCTTGATCCCGACGCGGGCGAGCATGCCGACGACCGCCTGGCAGATCTGCTCGTCGTTGACATAGCGGTCGTTCGGGCAATCCATCTGCACCTCGAACCCGTCGGAATAGCCGGCCTCGGCGAGCAATTTCTTCGAGGCGGCGGGATCGAAGGGAATGCGATGGAAGTCCTTCGACAACGAAAACAGCGAGGGCGCGATCATCAGCGCCGACGGCGTCGCCTGCCCCCGCATGACCTTCTTGTTGATCGCATCCTCGTCGATCGCCTGATAGAAGGCCTCGCGGACGCGAACGTCCTTGAACGGATTCTTGCCCTTGACGCCGGAGTGGCCGAGCTCGTCGCGGGACTGATCCACGCCTAAGAAGATGGTCCGAATCTCCGGCCCGGCCAGGACTTGCGTCGTTGGGTTGGCGTTGACGCGGGCCTGGTCGTTGAGCGGCACCGGATCCATCCAGTCGATCTCCCCCGAAAGCAGCGCGGCGACGCGCGTCGCGGCGTTCGGGATCGGCGTGAACACGACCTCGTCGGCATTTCCGATCGGCTTGTCCCACCAGTTCGGGTTTCGCTTCCAGACCGTCTTCACTCCGGGCTCGTGGCTGACGAGGATGAAGGGTCCCGTTCCATTTGCGTGCAGGCCGGCGTAGGGCGGTGTCGTGGCGTTCATCGCCGTGGCCTCCGTCGCGCCATGCGCCTCCGACCAGCTCTTCGAGAACATGCCCCAAGTTTCCCACTCGTTGATGAGCAGCGGATTCGGCGTCTTGAGCAGAAAATCGACGGTATAGTCGTCGACCTTCACGACCTCCGCATCGGCCGGAAGGCGACCCTTGAGGTCCGAGCCCGCGCTGAGCACCCGATGCGCCGAGAAAATGACGTCGTCCGCGGTGAAATCCTGCCCTTCGTGGAACTTCACGCCCTTGCGCAAGTGAAAGCGCCAGTGCAGCGGATCCAGGATTTCCCAGCTCGTCGCGAGGCAAGGCTGGAGCTTCTTGTCCGGCCCGCGCCGGACCAACCCCTCGTAGACCGCCATGTTGACGCTCTCGCTGAAGCTCTCGTTGATCTGGTAGGGATCGACCGACTTCAATTCGCCCTGGAAAGCGAACCTCAGGGTCTTGGCTTCGACGGAAGGCGCCAGCGCCGGCCCTAGCATGATCGAAAATACGCAGAGCGCCGCGAGAACCCGTCTCTTTGCCCTGAGCGAAAACGTCATACGTGATTCTCCGTCAAGATCGAGCGCTTCGGTCCGTGGCTCGTTCGCGCGGCACTCCATGCGTGAAGTCGAAGGCGCGCGCCCGTATCGGCGCCGCGCGCATCTAAGCGCACACGAAGCGATTGGTCCAGTTGGCGTTATCCGGCTTGGCAAGGACGTGCTGGAACATGCTGGCGCCGGCCGATCATCCATCGGCTGCCCCGTTTGGGGAAAAATTACAGCCGCGCGATGTTTTCGCGCGCCTCGAGTTCGGCGACGACGCGATCCGCTAGTGCCTCCGCGCTCGCCTCGGCCGTGTTCAAGACGATCTCGGCGTTTTCGGGCGCCTCATAAGGCTGATCGATGCCGGTGAAATTCTTGATCTCTCCCGCCAGAGCGCGCTTGTAGAGTCCCTTTGGATCCCTCGCGATCACGGCGTGCAACGACGTCTCCACGAATATCTCGATGAACTCGCCGGCCATCGCGATTTCTCGCGCCAGCCGACGCTCCGCTCGGAACGGCGATATGAACGAGGTCAGGACGATCAGGCCAGAATCGGTCATCAGGCGCGCGACTTCCGCGACCCTTCGGATGTTCTCGACGCGATCGGCCGCGGTGAAGCCGAGGTCCTTGTTGAGCCCGTGCCGAACGTTGTCTCCGTCGAGCATTGCGGTATGGACGCCCCGCGCGTGCAGCCGGCTCTCCACCAGGTTGGCGATCGTCGACTTGCCGGCCCCGGAGAGGCCGGTGAACCATAGCACCGCCGGCTTCTGATGCTTCAGGGCCGCGTGCGACTCGCGCGTCACCGCGTAACCGTGACGGTGCACGTTGGTCGCGCGGCGCAACCCGTGCGCGATCATGCCCGCGCCCGCCGTTTCGTTGGTGCGCCGGTCGATCAGGATGAAGCCGCCGGTGTCGCGGTTTTCTGCATAGGGGTCGAAGGCGACCGGTAGCGTCGTCGCCAGATTGCAGAAGCCGATTTCGTTCAGGCCGAGCGTCTTCGCGGCCAGCTTTTCCTGGCTGTTGACGTCGATGCGATGCTTGAGATCGGTGATCGAGGCGGGCGTGGTGCGGGTCCCGATCTTCATGAAATACGAACGGCCCGGCAGCATCGGCTCCGCGCTCATCCAGATGATGTGCGCCGTGAACTGGTCCGCGACCTCCGGGCGGCTGGGGGGCAACGCGAGGACGTCGCCGCGCGCAATGTCGATCTCGTCCGCCAGCGTCACCGTGACGGCGTCGCCCGCGACGGCTTCCGCGACCTGCCGATCCGCGGCGAGCAGGCCGACGACGGTGGAAGCGCGCCCCGACGCCGCGACGACGATGGCGTCGCCTCGCCGAAGCCGGCCGCTCGCAATCGTGCCGGCATAGCCGCGAAAGTCGAGATCGGGCCGGTTCACCCATTGCACTGGCAGCCGGAACGGCGCCTGCGCGCGATCCTCGTCGACGTCGCAGGCTTCGAGATAGGAGAGCAACGCAGGGCCGTCATGCCAGGGGGTGCGGGCGCTCGGCGACGACACGTTGTCTCCGACGCGCGCCGAGATCGGGATGGCGACGAGCGAACGAAAGCCGAGCGGCTCGGCGAATTCCTCGAAGGCCGCGGCGATCGCCCGGAAGGTCGCTGCGTCGTAATCGACGAGGTCGATCTTGTTGACCGCCAGCACGACATGCCGGATGCCGAGCAGCGAGACGATCAGCGCGTGACGGCGCGTCTGCGTCAGCAGGCCCTTGCGCGCGTCGATCAGCAGGATCGCCAGATCTGCATTCGAGGCGCCGGTCGCCATGTTGCGGGTATATTGTTCATGGCCAGGCGTGTCGGCGACGATGAACGAACGTTTCGGCGTCGCGAAATAGCGATAGGCGACGTCGATAGTGATGCCCTGTTCGCGCTCGGCCTCGAGACCATCGACCAGCAGCGCGAAGTCTATTTCGGCGCCCGTCGTGCCGTGCTTCTTGGAATCGCGCCGAAGTGCGGAGAGCTGATCGTCGAAAATCAGCTTCTGCTCGTAGAGCAGGCGTCCGATCAGCGTCGACTTGCCGTCGTCGACCGAACCGCAGGTCAGGAAGCGCAGGGTGGGCAGGGTATTGGACAGTGTCAGCGCGTCCATGGCTAAAAATATCCCTCGCGCTTCTTTTTCTCCATCGAGCCGGATTCGTCCGCGTCGATCAGCCGCCCCTGCCTCTCGGAGTTGGTGGCGATCCGCATCTCGTCGATGATCTCGTCGAGCGTATCGGCGTCTGATCGAATCGCGCCCGTGAGCGGATAGCATCCGAGCGTGCGGAAGCGAACGGGCAGCATCCGCGGCGTCTCTCCGGGCAATAGCGGCAGACGATCGTCGTCGACCATGATCAGCGTGCCGCCGCGCTCGACGACCGGACGCTCCTTGGCGAAATAGAGGGGAACGACGGGAATCTCTTCGGCGCGGATATACTCCCAGACGTCGAGCTCGGTCCAATTCGACAGCGGAAACACGCGCATCGACTCGCCTTCGCGAATGCGTGTGTTGTAGAGTTTCCAGAGCTCCGGCCGCTGATTGCGCGGGTCCCAGGCGTGCGCGGCGGAGCGATGCGAGAAGATACGCTCCTTGGCGCGGCTCTTCTCCTCGTCGCGACGCGCGCCGCCGAAGGCCGCGTCGAACTTGCCGGCGTCCAGAGCCTGTCGCAAGGCCTCGGTTTTCATCACCTGGGTATGGACCTGGCTGCCTGAGGCGACTGGCGATATGCCGCGCGCGACGCCGTCGGCGTTGATGTGAACGCGAAGGTCAAGGCCGAGCCGCTTCGCCGTATCGTCGCGAAAGGCGATCATCTCGCGAAATTTCCAGGTCGTATCGACGTGTAGCAGCGAGAATGGCAGCGGCGCGGGGTAGAAGGCTTTGAGCGCGACATGCAGCATCGCGCTCGAGTCCTTGCCGATTGAATAGAGCATGACCGGATTGCGGAATTCGGAGACGACCTCTCGCATTATGTGAATAGCTTCCGCCTCAAGGCGTTTCAAGTGCGGCGGCAAGGCGTTCGACATGTAATTCGCTTCGGGTTGAATTCGTTGAGGGCCGGCGAGAGAAAGGCGCATCGGTCTCGGCGCATCGCGGCGCGGGGGGTTCCTATGCCGGCCCGGGCCGTTCAGGTCAAGGCGCGCCCAAGATCCACGGCGCCTTGGTGATCGCCACCTATTCAATCGTCAGCCGCGGCGGGAACCTCGACAGTGCGACGCCATTGATTCTGGCGGCGATGCTCCTAAAGCTTATGGAGCGCTGCCGCCGGCCGATTTGATGCGAACGATTCGAAAGGCTCATCAAAATGAACGCGACGACAAACCCCACCGTCCCGCATGACGTCATGGCCAACGCCATTCGATTCCTCGCCGCCGACGCCGTCGAGAAGGCCAAGTCGGGCCATCCCGGCTTGCCGATGGGCATGGCCGACGTCGCGACGGTGCTGTTCACGAAGTTTCTCAAGTTCGATCCGCTGAATGCGAAGTGGCCCGATCGCGATCGCTTCGTTCTGTCGGCGGGACACGGCTGCATGCTGCTCTATGCTGTGCTCTACCTGACCGGCTATCCCGAAATGACGATCGAGCAGATCAAGCGCTTTCGCCAGCTCGGCTCCATGACGGCAGGACATCCCGAGTATCACCCGGGGACCGGCATCGAGGCGACGACCGGGCCGCTGGGGCAGGGGATCGGGATGTCGGTCGGCATGGCGATCGCGGAAGCCGCGATGGCCGCGCGCTACGGCAACGATCTAGTCGATCATCACACTTACGTCATCTGCGGCGACGGCTGCCTTATGGAGGGCGTCAGCCACGAGGCGATCGATCTGGCGGGGCATCTGGGCCTCTCCAACCTGACCCTCATGTGGGACAACAACAGCATCACGATCGATGGCGCGACCTCTCTGGCCACCAGCAACAAGCAGCTTGCGCGTTTCGAGAGCGCGGGCTGGCATACGATCGCCATCGACGGCCACGACCCTCTGGCGATCGAAAAGGCGCTCGAGGAAGCGAAGGCCCAGACTCGTCCGACGATGATCGCCTGCAAGACGATTATCGGCTTCGGCGCGCCCCACAAGCAGGGCACCGAAAAGACGCACGGCTCCGCGCTGGGCGCCGCCGAGGTCGAAGCCACGCGCAAGAACCTCGGCTGGCCCTATCCGCCCTTCGAGATTCCGGCCGATTGTCTCGAGGCCTGGCGCACGGCGGGCGCGCGCTCGCGGGGACTGCGGGAGGAATGGGAGGCGCGGATCGCCGCCCACCCGAAGCGCGACGAATTCTGGCGCGCGGCGGCGGCGGAGATTCCTGCCGAGTTTTCCAAGCGCATGGCGGAATACAAGGCCGGGCTTGTCACGAGCAAGCCGAACGTGGCGACGCGGAAATCGTCGGAAATGGCGCTGGAAGTCGTCAACGACGCAATCCCGATCACGTTGGGCGGCTCGGCCGACCTCACGGAATCCAATCTCACGCTAACCAAGGGTATGAAATCGATCGCGTCCGGCGATTTCTCCGGCCGCTATATCCACTACGGCATCCGGGAATTCGGGATGAGCGCGGCGATGAACGGCATTTGCCTGCATGGCGGGTTCATTCCCTACGGCGGGACCTTTCTCATCTTCTCGGACTATGCGCGCGGGGCGATTCGGCTATCCGCGCTGATGGGAATCAGGGTGATCTACGTTCTGACGCACGATTCGATCGGCCTCGGCGAGGACGGACCGACCCATCAACCGATCGAGCAGCTCGCGTCGTTGCGCGCCTTGCCGCATCTGAACGTATTTCGACCGTGTGACGCCATCGAGACCACCGAGTGCTGGGAATTGGCGCTCGCCGAGACCCGGCGCCCCTCGGCGTTGGCGCTTACACGACAGAATCTGCCCACGCTTCGCACCTCCAGCGAAACAAACTCCTGCGCGATGGGCGCTTATGTCTTGAGCGAGGCCGATGGCCCGCGCGATCTGACGCTGCTCGCCACCGGATCGGAAGTCTCGCTCGCGGTGGCGGCGGCGAAAACCTTGCGCGAGAAGGGCAAGCGCGTCGCCGTCGTCTCGATGCCCTGCTGGGAGTTGTTCGAGGAGCAGAGCGAGGATTACCGCGCCAAGGTGCTGGGCGCCGCACCGCGTATCGGCATCGAGGCCGCCGCGCGCTTCGGCTGGGATCGTTACATCGGAGCGGCTGGCGTCTTCATTGGCATGTCGAGTTTCGGCGCGAGCGCCCCGGGCCCCGACGTCTACAAGCATTTCGGCTTCACTGCCGACGCGATCGTCGCCGCGGCGGCGAAGCTTGGTTCTTAGGATTCGCTGCTTTGGCACTTCGAAGAGCTCCACCCCCGGCCCCTCCCCGTGAAGAACGGGGAGCGGAGAGCGCGCCATCAATTCCCGTACTCATTCTTATGGGTAGGGGTGAGGGGTGGGGCACTCGCGGCTCCGTGTGATTCAAAAGCAGGAGACGATTGCGTGACCTCGCCCGTTCTGATCGCGCCCTCGATCCTGGCGTCCAACTTTTCCAAGCTCGGCCAGGAGGTCCGCGACATCGTCGCCGCGGGCGCCGACTGGATCCATCTCGACGTGATGGACGGCCATTTCGTTCCCAACATCACGTTCGGCGCGCCCGTCATCGCAGCCTTGCGCCCGCTCACGGACAAACGATTCGACTGCCATTTGATGATCGAGCCCTGCGACGCCTATCTCGAAGCTTTCGCCCACGCCGGATGCGACTCCATGACCGTGCACGCGGAGGCGACGAGACATCTCGATCGCTCGTTGCAGGCGATCCGCGCGCTCGGGAAGAAGGCGGGCGTCGCGCTCAATCCCGCGACACCGCCGGAGGCGATCGAATATGTGCTCGATCGCCTCGACATCGTTTTGCTGATGACCGTCAACCCCGGTTTCGGCGGCCAGGCCTTCATCCCTGCGGTGATCGAGAAGGTCGCGCGGGTCAAGAGCATGATCGGGTCGCGCAAGATCGACATCGAGATCGACGGCGGCGTCTCAGTGGAAACCGCGCCGTTGGTCGTAGGCGCGGGCGCGAACGTGCTCGTGGCGGGCTCGCACTTGTTCAAGGGTGGCTCGGCCGCTTACGCTGGGAATATCGCGGCGCTTCGGGGTAGTGTGGCCGGCGTCGCCGGTCGGGCGGCGTCATGACAGGCTTGCGCGCGCCATCGTCGCAGTTTTCGAACCTCTCGAAGTCTGGAATTACTTTACAGTCACTGGCGCCAACTTCGTCCGGCTGCCAGACCGAAGAACATATCGGTAAATATCATGAAATTGCCTTGCGGGCGCTTTCAGCATGCCTTTGCGCCTCCGGCCTCACGGCTTTTTTGCTTGCTTCGACTTCACGTGGTCGGATTGATGGTGGGTGGTCGTTCGGGTTGCGCCCGCATCTGAAGCTTGCGAAACGATAGCGGGAGTCCCACGACTCGAAATTGCCGGCCGCGCGCTGCTCGTCGTGTCCTATTTGGCGAGCTCTGCCGTTCCGTCGACATACCTTCGACTTGGTTCTGGGCGGATGCGGCGAAGCAGGCTAGCCTGCATTTCTCAAACTACCTTTGCGCGCCGCTACTTACGCTTGCGCTTTGTTTTTTGATTTTCAGCGCACGCGTACCGGCGCGCGTCTTCATCCAGCCTGGGGCTGGATGTTTGGTCGGTATCTGATGGTCATTTGGTGGAAAGGTCTCCGGTGGGCCGTGGGTTGTCAGGCG
>JBAQGU010000186.1:0-2852 GCA_049287975.1 Roseiarcus sp. | reverse complement strand
GATTCCCTGTTGGGTCGAATTAATTCGCTGTTGCCACGAATTAAATTCCCTGTTGTGGTCGAATTGATTCCCTGTTCCGTCGCACAGGGAATTCATTTTCGAGAGCCTCGCAAACTGCTGAATTCGCAGATGTTTTTGGGACGGATTTTCGCCGGGAGCGGCCAAAATCGAGAAAATTCGCTGTTGTTTCCCTGTATGGCAGGCAATCGCACTCTCGACGACTAGCCGGCTCGTCGTGTCCCAAGGCTGGATTCCCCCTTTCGCGGGAATGACACAAGGTCGAAGGACCTCATTTTGAACTGCGCGCCTCACTAGCCCGCCGTCATGAAGTAGTTCACCGCCAAATCCTGCGATATCAGCCACTCCCGTCGCAGCGGATCGTAGACCATCCCTTGCCGCCGCTTCACCCTGAGCCCCGCCGCACGCAACGCCGCTGCGAGTTCGTCCGGCGTCACGAACTGCTCCCAGCGGTGGGTGCCGGGGGCGAGCCAGCGCAGCACGTATTCCGCGCCGACGATCGCCAATGCGAAGCTCCTCAGCGTGCGGTTGAGGGTAGAGAGCGCGATCAGGCCGCCAGGCTTCAGCAGCGAGGCGGCGGAGGCGACGAAGGCGGGGACGTCGTTGACATGCTCGACGACCTCCATCGCGAGCACGACGTCGAATTTCGCGCCCTCGCGGGCCAAATCCTCGACCGTTCCTACGCGGTAGGTCAGATCGGCGCCGGTCGCCGCCGCATGGGCGCGCGCGACTTCGATCGAGCCCGCTGCCGGGTCGATTCCGCTGACGACGGCGCCCAGCCGCGACAGCGGCTCGGCGAGCAGCCCGGCGCCGCAGCCGATGTCGAGGATGTCGAGGCCTTCCAGCGGGCCGTCTCCGGAGCGCCGGAAATGCGCGGCGATCGCATCGCGAAGCCAGGCGATGCGGACGGGATTGATCCGGTGCAGCGGCGCCATCGGCCCCGCCGGGTCCCACCAATTGTCGCCCAGCGCGTCGAAACGGGCGACTTCCTCGCTTATGACGCTCGCGGCGGACATCCGAAAATTCCTCTTGGCCCGTTGGCGTTGACCGCTCCGGACAGCGCCACTATAGCAGCCCGAAACGCACTGAATGAGGGCGTCGTCGCCGCATTGTCTACGTCCGCCGCAAGATCGGCGCGAGCGTTTTCTAGCCTTCCCCTACCGGGAGTCCCATGTCTCGTCTGGTGATGAAGTTCGGCGGCACGAGCGTCGCCAACGTGACCCGCATCCGCAATGTCGCGCGCCATGTCAAACGCGAAGTCGACGCGGGCCACGAAGTGGCGGTCGTCGTCTCCGCGATGTCCGGCAAGACCAACGAACTGCTCGCGCTATGCCAGGAGGCGGCGCCGGTGCAGGAGCAGGCCGGCCAGTCCGAATATGACGCGGTCGTCGCCTCGGGCGAACTCGTCACCGCCGGCCTGCTCGCGATCGTGCTGCAGGACATGGGAATGCCCTCCCGATCCTGGCAGGGCTGGCAGATCCCGCTGCTCACCGACGACGCCCATGGCGTGGCGCGCATATCGGGCATCGACGGCAAAGCGATCCTCGACGGCTTCGCACGGAAAGAGATCGCGGTCGTCGCCGGCTTTCAGGGCTTCCACGCGCCGACCGGCCGCGTGACGACGCTCGGGCGCGGCGGCTCGGATACTTCGGCAGTGGCGCTCGCCGCGGCGTTGCACGCCGATCGGTGCGACATCTACACCGACGTCGATGGGGTCTACACCACCGATCCACGCGTCGTGCCCCGGGCGCGCCGCCTCGACAAGGTCTCGTTCGAGGAAATGCTGGAGATGGCTTCGCTCGGCGCCAAGGTGTTGCAGGTGCGCTCGGTCGAAGTCGCGATGGTGCACAAAGTGAAGCTCTACGTCCGATCGTCGTTCGACGATCCCGCCGATCCCGAGCTCGGCACTCTGATTTGCGACGAGGAGGACATCGTGGAACAGCAGGTCATCACCGGCATCGCCTTCTCGCGCGACGAAGCGCAGATCACCTTGCGCCGGGTCGCCGACAAGCCCGGCGTCGCGGCGGCGATCTTCGGGCCGCTCGCGGAGGCCAACATCAATGTCGACATGATCATCCAGGTCGTCTCCGACGACACGACGACAACCGACATCACCTTCACCGTGCCGACCGCCGAGTTCAAGCGCTCGATGGCGATCCTGGAGGAGCGGCGCGATACGCTGAAGTACGGCGCGTTGCATGGCGCGCAGGACGTCGTGAAGGTCTCCGCGATCGGCGTCGGCATGCGCTCCCACACCGGCGTCGCCGCCCGCGCCTTCCGGGCGCTGGCCGACAAGCAGATCAACATCCGGGCGATCACGACCTCGGAGATCAAGTTCTCGGTGCTGATCGACGAGGAATACGCGGAACTCGCCGTGCGGACGCTGCATACGCTCTATGGGCTCGACGCGAGGGGGTGAGCGCCGATCGGGCCCAGAGGGATCGAACGCCACGCGTCATTTCCGCGGAAAGCGGGAACGTCCGCAGTCGCGAGCAGATTGCATGCCCTTTCCCGCCGTGTCGGCCCCTTGCCCGCTCGCCACCTTGGACTAATTCACAGTCTACGAACGCGCAGAATTCCCTGGTGGCAGGGAAAAATGCAGGGAATTTCGGCGATTCGGCCGTCTTCAGCGAAAATCCCTCTCGAAAACATCTGCGAATTCAGTCTTTTGCGAGAGAATTCCTACGCGATCGAGCAGGGAATTTATTCGGGCGAGCAGGGAATTATTTCGGCCTTTTGACTGGGAGCGGGGAATTTGGCGCCAAGTCGAGAGCTAGCCCGCATTTCTCAAACTACCTTTGCGCGCCCTTATTGACGATCTCGATTTGTTTTTT
>JBAQGU010000185.1:0-4250 GCA_049287975.1 Roseiarcus sp. | reverse complement strand
GTCCATGGCCCGCTCCCGATCGCAAGCACCGCCGTCGCCGAGGGGCGACGAAGGCCTCGTCTCCACCCCCGACATTTCTCCTTCGGGATGTTGATTCTTGTCAAATTTTGCGCCGGCCGGTTGATCGTGTCAATTTGAGATGGCGTCGGATCACGCGAACGTCAATTTCCTCGGGAGCATGAAAGCGCGCGGGCTCGGCCTCGTCGCGGGCGATGGCGATCGCTTCTTCGAGCCCTTCTTTGACCCCTTCTTTGATCGTGTCGAAAGCTCTCTTGCTCATGGCGACTCTTCTGCTTCATCCGTGCGTCCACCGAGCGGGACCCACGCGATCAGCGACCTCGGTTAGAGCGGCGCCCGGAATTTTGCTCTTGTCACGCAAAATCGCGTCAAGCGGCGGCTTTGACCCGAATTTCGAGTTCGAGTCCCGCCGCCGTAGTCAGATTGACCAAGGCGTCCAGCGAGAATTTGCCGAGCTTGCCCCGCATCAGATCGTTCAGCCGCGGGCGTGTGACGCCGAGCCGGGCCGCCGCAGCTTCCTGAGAGAGATCCCAGGATTTGACGTGTTGGACCAAGGCGCTGAGCAACTCCGCGCGCGCCTTCATATTCGCCGCCTCCGCGGGCGTATCAGACAGCGCGTCGAAAACATCGTCGAACGTTTGCTGTTCCATTGCCTATACCTTCCATGTGCGCGGCCGGCTGGTTGCCAGATCGACGTCGTGCTGCGAAGTTCCCTGGGTTTTCTTCTGGAAGGCGTGCAGCACGACAACTTCTTCGCCGAGCGAGGCGAGATAGATGACCCGAAAGGCGCCTGCCGCCTCTCGTATCCTGATCTCACGAACCCCAGGACCCACCGTCTTCAAGGGTTTCCAATCCGCGGGCTCGAAGCCCTTCTGAACCTCGCGGAGTTGATAGCCTGCCTCTGAGCGGGCCAAATCCGGGAATTCCCTGATCCGCACCAGCCTGTCTCCGAGGAAGACGATCGGTTTCACAAATTCAAGTGTATCGAATTCGAGACACTTGCGCAAGCCGTCCGCCCGCGCCGATGCGCTGGAGTTGTTTTGTCCGGAGCAGCGCGCGGCCTCACTCCCCGTACGGTGTCCAAATATTCTTCACCTGCGTCGCCCGCCGCAGAAACTCGCGCCCCTGGGCGCCGCGCCAATCCACCCCCGCGCCAAGCGTCCACGTCGCCTTCAAATTCCCCGCTGACGCCGCCTCGACCGCCTTCGCGCCCTCCGCGGATCCCGCGTGCCAAATGGCGTCGACGCCGTCGTGCTCGGCGAGCGTCTTGGCGAGCGCGTCGGCCTCGCCGGTGACGATGTTGACGACGCCGGCGGGAACATCCGAAGTGTCGAGCACGGAATAAAAATCGGTCGCGGCGAGTGGATGGGCGCTCGAGGGAACCACGACCACCGCATTGCCCATCGCGATCGCGGGCGCGACGAGCGAAACGAAGGCCAGCAACGGCGCCTCGTCGGGGCAGACGAGGCCCGTCACGCCCCAGGGCTCGTTCATCGCCAGAGTGACGAAACGTTTCTGCGTCGCGTGCACCGCGCCGTCGTATTTGTCGGCGAAGCCCGCATAGAAGAACATCCGCCGGATCGAAGCGTCGACTTCGTCGCGCGCCTCGCGCGCATTCGCGCCGGTCATCGCGCGCACACGATCGGTGAATTCGGCGGCGCGCGCTTCGAGATTCTCGGCGACATAATAGAGCACCTGCGCGCGGTTGTGCGCAGTCGCCGCGCCCCAGCCGGCGGCCTTGCTCGCGGCTTCCACCGCGTTGCGGATGTCCTTGCGATTGCCGAGACCCGCCTGGCCCAGCGAGCGGCCCTTGGAATCGAGCACGCTGTAGGAATACCCAGAATCCGGTCGCGCCTGCTTGCCGCCGACATACATTTTTGCTGTGCGATCGATGCCGGATGTGGCCGGCGCCGGCCCCGGCGCGGCGCTGGGTTTGAGGGCTTTCCCGCTCTTCGCGGCGCCGCGGCGCGGCGCGTCCCCCGCCTTCAGATATTCGGCCAGGCCCTCGCGCCCGCCCTCGCGGCCAAAACCGCTCTCGCGGTAGCCGCCGAAGCCGGCCGCCGCGTCGAACAGATTGGTCGAATTGATCCAGACCACGCCCGCCTTGATGCGCGCGGCGACTTCGAGCGCGCGATTGATGTTCTCGCTCCAGATCGAAGCCGCGAGGCCGTAACGCGTGTTGTTGGCGAGCGCGACTGCTTCGTCGGGCGTTCGGAACGTCATGGTAACCAACACCGGCCCGAATATCTCCTCGCGCGCGAGCAGCGAGGCGGGCTCGACGCCGCTGACCAAAGTCGGCGGATAGAAGCAGCCGCGCCCGGGCAGTTTGACTTCGGACTGGTAGATATCCGCGCCCTCCGCCCGGCCGGCTTCCACCAGCCGCTGGATGCGCTCCAACTGCACCGGCGCGACGATCGCGCCGATGTCGGTCGATTTATCCAGGGGATCGCCGACGGTCAGCATCGGCATGCGCCCGCGCAGCTTGGCGAGGAACTTGCGCTCGACGCTTTCAGCGACCAGCAGCCGCGAGCCCGCGCAGCAGACCTGCCCCTGATTGAACCAGATCGCGTCCACGACGCCCTCGACCGCGCTGTCGAGATCGGCGTCGTCGAACACCACGAACGGCGACTTGCCGCCGAGTTCGAGCGAAAGCTTCTTGCCCGTGCCCGCCGTCGCGCGGCGGATGATGCGGCCGACTTCGGTCGAGCCGGTGAAGGCGATCTTGTCGACGTCGTCATGCCCGACGATGTCAGCGCCCGTCGCGCCGTCGCCGGTGACGATGTTGACGACGCCAGGCGGCAGGCCCACCTCGACGCAGATTTCGGCGAAGGCCAGAGCCGTCAGCGGGGTGAATTCGGCGGGCTTCAGCACCACCGTATTGCCCGCGGCCAATGCGGGCGCGATCTTCCAGGCGAGCATCAACAGCGGGAAATTCCACGGAACAATCTGTCCGCAGACGCCGACCGGCCCCTGCCCCGGAAATTCGCTTGTCACCAGGGAGGCCCAGCCGGCGTGATGATAGAAATGCCGCGCGACCAGCGGCACGTCGATGTCGCGGGTTTCACGGATCGGCTTGCCGTTGTCGATAGATTCGAGCACGCTGAGAAACCGTTCGCGTTTCTGCACATGCCGCGCGAGCGCGTAGAGATGACGCGCCCGTTCGTCGCCAGGCAGCGCCGACCAGGCGGGCAGCGCCTTGCGCGCGGCCGCGACGGCGGCGTCGACGTCGGCCGGGTCGCCCTGGCTGACGCGGGCGATCGTCTCGCCCTTGGCGGGGTTGAAGACGTCGAACAGTTCGCCGGGCTTGGTGAAGCGGCCCGCGATGAAATGGCCGAAGCCTCCGCTGTGCGAGGCGAGCCAGCCGCGCGCGGCGTCGTCGTTCTCCGGCGAGGGGCCGTAATCGAGCGTCGTCATGAGGTCGGCGATCTTGTTCATGGGCCTATCCCATCGCGTGGCGATAGCTCGCGGAATAGCGGCCGGTCGCCCAGTGTTCGAGCTGACGTTCGATGTCGGTGAGCAATGCGCTGGCGCCGATGCGGAAGAGATCGTTGCGCGTCCAGGCCAGCCCGAGTTCCTCGCGCATCAGGATCAGCCAGTTCAGCGCGTCCTTCGCGCTACGCACCCCGCCCGCCGGCTTGAAGCCGATGTCGACGCCAGTGATTTCGCTGTAATCGCGCAACGCCCGCAGCATCACGAGGCTCACCGGCAGAGTCGCGTTGACGTCCTCCTTGCCGGTGGAGGTCTTGATGAAATCCGCGCCCGCCTGCATCGCGACCATGCTGGCGGCGTAGACATTGCGCAACGTCTTGAGATCGCCGGTGCCGAGGATCGCTTTCAGGTGGGCGACGCCGCAGGCCTCGCGCATCGCCTGCACCTCGTCGTAGAGCGCCTTCCATTCGCGGTTGAGCACATGCGCGCGGGTGATGACGATGTCGATCTCGTCGGCGCCCTCCTCGACCGCGTATTTGATTTCCGCGAGCCGCAGCGGCAGCGGCGTCAGCCCGGCGGGAAAGCCGGTCGCGACCGAGGCGACAGGAATGCCCGAACCCGCGAGCGCTTGCACCGCTGGCCCGACCATCGTCGGATAGACGCAGACCGCGCCGACCTTGGGCGGAGCGTCGGCGAGATCGAGCGCCGCCAGCAGGTCCTCGGCCAGCGGCTGGCGCGCCTTGGCGCAGAGCCGGCGCACCCGGCCCGGCGTGTCGTCGCCCGCGAGCGTCGTCAGATCGATG
>JBAQGU010000184.1:0-3635 GCA_049287975.1 Roseiarcus sp. | reverse complement strand
ATACCCAAGGCGACGGCGCCGATCCCGATGCCGCCGCGGGACAGCGCCGGGCCAATTTTCGCCCGCGGCGACGGCCGCGGCGGAATTATCCCCAGGGGTTCGTTCACCTCGTCGCGCAAGCTCAGCTCGATCTTCCCTGTTGGGCCGCGATGTTCCGCGGCCCGCGAATCATCCCCCTCGGGCCGCCGTCATTGTCGGCGAGCCGAGGTCGCCGGTCGAGCGGTATTTTTATCGCTCGTCGGTTGTGCATCGATGCTTTTCCGCCGTCGAGAAAACGTGCATTTGGAAGGGTTTCCGCGCTATAATGAGAAATCACGAGTCGCCGCGTTCGGGAGCGCGGCCGTGGAACTGCTCGCGCTCCGTAAGTCGCTGCTTTGCAAGGAAGTCTGTGCTTTGATGGACGAACCCAAATCGCTGCCCGAGCTCGATCCCTCGATCGAGCAACAGGCGATCAGCGACGCCTATGGCGCGGACGCCATCAAGGTCCTGCGCGGCCTCGACGCCGTGCGCAAACGGCCGGGCATGTATATCGGCGACACCGACGACGGATCGGGCCTTCATCACATGGTCTACGAGGTCGTCGACAATGCGATCGACGAGGCGCTCGCCGGCCACGCCAAGTTCGTGACCGTAACGTTGAACGCCGACGGCTCCTGCACCGTCATCGACGACGGCCGCGGCATTCCGACAGGCATCCACGACGAAGAGGGCGTCTCCGCGGCCGAGGTCATCATGACCCAGCTGCACGCGGGCGGAAAGTTCGATCAGAATTCCTACAAGGTTTCCGGCGGCCTGCACGGGGTCGGGGTCTCCGTCGTCAATGCGCTCTCGACGACGCTCGTCTTGCGCATCTGGCGCGACGGGCTCGAGCATGTCATTCATTTCGCCGACGGCGACGCGACGGACAAACTGACGGTCGTCGGTCCGGCGCCGATCGACAACGGCAGGCCCAGGCGCGGCACCGAAGTGACGTTCACGCCCTCGCCGCGGACCTTTACGATGGTCGAGTTCGACTACGCGACGATCGAACATCGACTGCGCGAACTCGCTTTCCTCAATTCGGGCGTACGCATCATCTTGACCGACGCGCGCCATGCCGAGATCAAGCGCGAGGAGCTCTGTTACGAGGGCGGGCTCGAGGCGTTCGTGCGCTACCTCGACCGCGCCAAGACTCCGCTGATCGGCAAGCCCATCCTGATCAAGGGCGAGCGCGACCGCATCGTGGTCGAGGTCGCACTGTGGTGGAACGACAGCTATCACGAAAACGTGCTGCCCTTCACCAACAACATCCCGCAGCGCGACGGCGGCACGCATTTGATCGGCCTGCGCAGCGCGCTGACGCGCCAGGTGACCGGTTACGCCGAGCGCTCGGGGCTGACCAAGAAAGAGAAGGTCGATCTCACCGGCGACGATTGTCGCGAGGGCCTCACCTGCGTACTCTCGGTCAAGGCCCCCGATCCGAAATTCTCCTCGCAGACGAAGGACAAGCTCGTATCGTCTGAGGTGCGGCCGGTCGTCGAGGGGCTCGTCAACGAGTTGCTCGCGCAATGGTTTGAGGAGCACCCGCAGGACGCACGCACCGTCGTCGGCAAAGTGCTGGAAGCCGCGCAGGCGCGCGAGGCGGCGCGCAAGGCGCGGGAGCTGACCCGGCGCAAGGGCGCGCTCGACATCGCGAGCCTGCCGGGCAAGCTCGCCGATTGCCAGGAGCGTGATCCCGCCAAATCGGAAATCTTCATCGTCGAGGGCGACTCGGCTGGCGGCACCGCCAAACAGGGCCGCAACCGCGAATTTCAGGCCGTCCTGCCGCTACGCGGCAAGATTCTGAACGTCGAGCGCGCGCGCTTCGACAAGATGCTTTCCAGCGAGCAGGTGGGCACGCTGATCACGGCGCTCGGCGCGGGGATCGGGCGCGACGATTTCAATGTCGAGAAGCTGCGCTATCACAAGATCATCATCATGACCGACGCCGACGTCGACGGCTCGCATATCCGGACTTTGCTGCTGACGTTCTTCTTCCGCCAGATGCGGCAGATCATCGAGAACGGCCATCTCTATATCGCGCAGCCGCCGCTGTTCAAGGTCAAGCGAGGCGCGTCCGAGCAGTACCTCAAGGACGAGCGCGCGATGGAGGAGTATCTCGTCAGCCAAGGCCTCGAAGGCGCGACGCTGCGGCTCGCCAGCGGCGAAGTGCGCGCGGGCGCCGACCTGCAAGCGCTCGTCGACGAGGCGCGGGCGATGCGTCGCCTGCTCACGCAGTTGCATTCGCGTTACAATCGCGCCGCGGTCGAGCAGGCCGCGCTCGCCGTGGCCCTGAAGCCGCTGAGCACGGTCGACGATCCCGAGGGCGCCGCGCGCGCCGCCCGGCTCGCCGAGCGGATGAACGCGATCGCCGACGAGACCGAGCGCGGCTGGATCGGCCGCAGCGAAATGGGCGGCGTCATCCTCACGCGCGAGCTGCGCGGGGTCAAGCAAGCGATCACGCTCGACGCCGGCCTGATGGCCTCGGCGGAGGGGCGCCGGCTCGACGAACACGCGCGCCCGTTGCGCGAGGCCTTCAGCGGCCCGGCGGTCTTCGCGCGCCGCGGCGACGAAACCACCGTCTCCGGCCCTTCGGAGTTGTTGGAAGCGGTCAACGCCGCGGGCCGCAAGGGCGTGACCTTCCAGCGCTACAAGGGTCTGGGCGAAATGAACAAGGACCAGCTCTGGGAAACCACCCTCGACCGCGAAGCCCGTTCGCTGCTGCAAGTGAAGATCAGGGAAGTGGACGAGGCCGACGACATCTTCGTCAAGTTGATGGGCGACGTCGTGGAGCCCCGCCGCGAGTTCATTCAGGACAACGCGCTGACCGTGGCGAATTTGGACGTGTGATTTCGCCTTGGAGAATTTCGCAAGATGCAATTGACCTTGGAGACCGAGCAGGAGCCTGACGGCCGTTGGTTGGCCGAAGTCCCTGAACTGGCCGGCGTGATGGCCTATGGCGAAACTCGCAACGGCGCCATGGCCAGGGCGAAGGCTCTCGCGTTTCGCGTGCTCGCCGAACGCCTCGAGCACGGCGAGGCTCGATAAGCTTCTCTATCGCGGCGGAATGAGCTTCGCCGCCGAGAAGGCGCCCCGCGTCTTAGACGCGCTGAAGCGGATCGGCTGGCGGGTGAAACGCCGTACTGGGTCGCATCAGACGCTCGAGCGCGACGGATGGCCCGATATGGTCTTCGCCCTTCACGATTCGGACGAAATCGGACCGAAGATGCTGGAGAGGATCGCGAAACGTTCAGGCCTGACTCTGGAAGACCTTTGACTTCGACCGACAAGGAGCGGGCCTCGAGCGGACCCCCGACGCTCCTCCCGGGGCCAGACACCACGCAAAATTTTCCTCTTGACCAAAAAGACCCCATACAAGGGGCTTGGGTGAGTGGCCGCACCCGTTCAATTACGCGCCAATCCTTCAGATGACTATGTGTTTCGGCCGAACAGTCGTTCGGTTTCCAACAGTCCGCCTACTCACCCCGGCCCCTCACCCTGCCTTGTATGGGGTCTTCTTTGTCAAGAGGAAAATGCATTCTCGTCGAGACGCCGTCAGTGAGCACCTCGTGTGGTGTTTTTTTCCTTTTACGATGGAGAGAGAGGGTGTGGATAGC
>JBAQGU010000183.1:0-2436 GCA_049287975.1 Roseiarcus sp. | reverse complement strand
TTCGTCGCAAGGGCTCCTCGCAATGATGGTCAATGGTGGTGTTGGCGTTCCCCGAGTCGACTTTCTTATTTCTGGGCTTCGCCTAAGAGCGACCGCCTTCGGCTCTTTCACAAACGAAACGGCCGCCGAGTCGCCCCGGCGGCCGGTCTGCTTTTCGAGGGCTGCGCCTCACTCCGGGTCTTCAACGCGACCAAGAGGCCCCGTGCTGAAAAGCTTGGAGAAAACAGGCCGAGATTTGGAAAAGCTTGCAAGGCCGGGGCGCCGTTGGAGGCGCTCGAGGCGCAACGAGCGCCGCCTCGGACCGGGGACAGCGCCCGCCGAGGCGACAAGGCGGTTGCCGAGGGATATGAAGCCCGCACAGAACAATCTCGCCTGAAAACGGATGCCTTCGCCTTGAGCCCTTTCGTCCTCGACGGCAAAGCCGTCTCGCAAGTCACGCTCGCGCGGGTCGCCGACCACGCGCGTTCGCTTGCCGTGCCCCCCGGCCTCGCGGTCGTGCTGGTCGGGGCCGACCCGGCGAGCCAGGTTTACGTCGGCGCCAAGGGCAAGGCGGCCAAGCAATGCGGCTTTCACTCGCTGCAATATGATCTGCCTGAAACGACCGGTGAGGCGGAACTGCTGTCGCTGGTCGGGAAGCTCAACGCCGACCCCGCGATCCATGGCATCCTCGTCCAACTGCCACTGCCCAAAGCGATCCATTCGGGGCGGGTGCTGGAGGTCATCGCGCCCCATAAGGATGTCGACGGCTTCAATCCGATCAACGTCGGCCTCGCCTCGACAGGCGAATTCGGCCGGGCGCTGATCCCCTGCACGCCCGCGGGCGCCATGATCCTGATCGACAAGGCCTCTGAGGCCTTGGAGCTCGAGCTCGATGGACTCGAGGCGGTCGTCGTCGGCCGCTCCAACATCGTGGGCAAGCCGATGGCGCAGCTGCTGCTGTCGCGCAACTGCACAGTGACGATCGCCCATTCGCGCACGCGCGACCTGCCTGCCGTCGCACGCCGCGCCGACGTGCTGGTCGCGGCCGTCGGTCGTCCCGAGATGGTGCGCGGCGACTGGATCAAGCCGGGCGCGATCGTGATCGACGTCGGCGTCAACCGCGTCGCCGGGCAGGGGCTGGACGCTTCGGGCAAGCCGAAGACGCGCCTCGTCGGCGACGTCGCCTATGCCGAGGCCGCGCACGCCGGGGCGATCACGCCGGTTCCCCGCGGCGTCGGGCCGATGACGATCGCGATGCTGATGGCGAATACGCTGATCGCGGCGCAGCGAGCGCAGGGGATCGAAGCTCTCGAGTTGTGAAACCAGGAACGTCGCGGGAGCAAAACATGAAGCACTTCATGATCAAATACCGGTTCAAGAGCGGATCGCCGGAAGAATGGCGCGGCCACATCGCGCAATTCATCTCGAACCTGAATTCCGACCCCGATCTGAAAGGCAAGATTTCGTATCGCTGCATGAAAGAGCGGGACGGCGCCGAATATTACCACTTGGCCTCGACCTCCGACGATGAGGCGGCGGCGGCTTTGCAGGGCAAGGAATTTTTCAAGTTCTATTCAGCGGAGACCCGGCGCGTCGCAGGAGGCGAGCTGTCCGTGGTCCCGCTGGAGATGATCGGCGAGACCGATCATCGGGCCTAGTCAGGGCCTAGTCATCCGGCCGCAGGATGGCGACGGACTCGCTCTCCCTCGCCCGTCATCGCTTTCATGATCCTTCCCTCGGGCGCCTCTGGGACGCGTCGAGCGCCTTTGGTCTCGAGCGCGCGGCAATTTCCCGTATCCGCGTTGCGGTGCTCCCCTCTTTCTGGCAAGGAGGCGCGCGATTCCAACCAACAGGCGCGCAACGCGCCATTCAGCGTCCACTTCGGGGGCAATACGCCATGATTTTGGGGTTAATTCTGTTGAGCGGCGTGTTGTCGCTCGTGTACGGCGGTTATACGGTCAGTCAGGTGATGTCGGCAGGCGCTGGCACGCAGCGCATGCAGGAGATTTCGGCGGCGGTGCGCGAAGGCGCGCAGGCCTATCTCAGGCGCCAATACGTCACCATCGCGGGCGTCGGAATCGTGGTGTGTATCGCGCTCGGCCTATTGCTCTCCCGGGACGTCGCGATCGGTTTTCTCATCGGCGCGATTCTTTCCGGCGCCGCGGGCTTCATCGGCATGAACGTCTCGGTGCGCGCCAACGTGCGAACGGCCCAGGCGGCGACCGAGTCGCTCGGGGCCGGCCTCGAAATCGCGTTCAAATCGGGCGCCGTGACGGGGATGCTGGTCGCCGGCCTCGCGCTGATCGGCGTCGCGGGCTACTTTTGGGTCCTCACCGTCGGCCTTGGCAAGCCGCCCTCCGATCGCACCGTGATCGATTCGCTGGTCGCGCTCGGCTTCGGCGCCTCGCTGATCTCGATCTTCGCGCGTCTCGGCGGCGGCATCTTCACCAAGGGCGC
>JBAQGU010000182.1:0-4701 GCA_049287975.1 Roseiarcus sp. | reverse complement strand
GAAGGGGTGCGGCGAGGTCAAGGTCGTCACCACGTTGGCGCCGCGGAGGGAATCGTGTTCGGGCGCCCAGATCAAGTCCATTTCGGAACGCGCATGACGCGGGTCCTGGAGAAAGATCGCGAACACGCGGCGCCCGCCTGCTTGCTTGAGCGCCCTCATGTACGGCACGGTCACGCGCCCGCTGGCTATCGCGACATCCGGGAGCGGATTCGGGAAGATCGACCCCGCGACGCCCGGCTTGTCCCT
Source organism: Roseiarcus sp. (assembly GCA_049287975.1). GTDB lineage: Bacteria > Pseudomonadota > Alphaproteobacteria > Rhizobiales > Beijerinckiaceae > Roseiarcus. Next base: position 4,455 of record JBAQGU010000182.1, on the reverse strand, counting down.
TGGATCGATGGGGCCATAGGGCGCCAGCCTCGCGAACAGCGCGCGCGGCGCGACGCGCCTCAGCTCAAACGGAGCGCCGAGCGCCTCGACGACGCCCAGCGCATTGACTTCGTGGCCGATCGTGCCCGAGCCCAGCACCAGGACGCGCACGCCCTCCCCGAGCAGCGCGTCCGGCATGGCCTAGCGAAGGCCCATCTTGCCGGGCAGAAAGTTGGCGAAGCTCAACGCGAGGTTGGAAATCCTCGTATGTCCTGTCACGCCGCTCGCACTGTACTCGGCGGGGTAGGCAAACACCGTGCTGAAAAACGGATACGAACCGATCTGCCGTCCGCCCGGACCGATGACGACGCCCGCGCCTTTGATAAAGTCCACGGCCTGAGTCGAGGTTGGGCCGCCGCCGCCGCCTCCGGTTCCGAGCGTGACGAGGTCGATGCGCGCGAGCAGGATGGGCGCGCGGGAAGCGCCCGGCGCCAGAAAGGGCGCAAAGGCCTTGTGCCAGTCCTCGGGCAAGTCCTGCGCGATCCATTCCGCGGAGGTCACATCGCCGCTCTCGCGCACGCCGCTGACGTCGACTTTGATCGCGCGGAACCGAAGCCCGGAGGCCGTGGACTGTTCGCCATGGGCGAGGACCGGGCACGCGACCGCGGCGGCCAACGCCGCGATCGCCGAGCGGCGGGATATGAGTAGTGAAGCCATTGCATGCTCTATATTGGCCGGAGACGCTACGCCTTCAGGTCGGCGGCGGAGCCGTCGGATTCAATTGTACTCAACGCCCCGACGCACCCGCACTACCTATAGACGATCTTGAGGATTTCGTAGCTCTTCCCCCCGCCTGGAGTGTTGACTTCCACGGTATCGCCGACTTTCTTGCCGATCAGCGCGCGCGCGGTCGGCGAAGTGACCGACACTTTGCCGGCCCTGACGTCGGCTTCGGACTCGCCGACGATCTGGAACGACTTCTCGACCTCGGTGTCCTCGTCGATCAGCGTCACCGTGGCGCCGAACTTGATCGTCGAGCCCGATAGTTTGGACACGTCAATCACCTCGGCGCGCTGAAGCATGTCCTCGAGCTCGACGATGCGCCCTTCATTGTGGGACTGAGCCTCCTTGGCCGAATGGTATTCTGAATTTTCCGAGAGGTCGCCATGCGAGCGAGCTTCGGAAATCGCTTGGATGATGCGGGGGCGCTCGACTTGCTGACGCCGATTAAATTCGGCTTCTAGCGCGGCGTGACCCGCGATCGTGATAGGAAATCTGTCCATGGATGTCTGCCCTGCCGAATCAATACCATTCCCCGCGGCCGATGCCTCTCGGCGCCGGTCACGCGAAATAGTCTTGCAACGCTCTCACTTCAAGATCGCCCGCCGAATAGGCCTTGATGCCCTCGACCGCCGCGATCGCGCCTGAAAGTGTGGTATAGTAAGGCGTTTTTTGCAAGAGGGCGGCGCGGCGCAGCGGCTTCGAATCGGCCAGCGAAGTCGCCCCCTCGGTGGTGTTGAACACCAGCTGCACGCTGCCGTTGCGCACAGCGTCGGCTGCATGCGGGCGGCCTTCCGACACCTTGTTGACTTTCGTAGCCGGCAGCCCCTGCGCGAGCAGATAGCGTTGGGTGCCGGTGGTCGCTGTGATCTTGAAGCCCAATTCATGCAGACTTCGCAGCGATGCGACGACGCCCGGCTTGTCGGCGTCGCGCAGCGAAACAAAAACCGTCCCCGTGCGCGGCACGTGAGCGCCGGCGCCGAGCTGGCTCTTGGCGAAGGCCATGTCGAAGTTGCGGTCGATGCCCATGACCTCCCCGGTCGATCGCATTTCCGGGCCGAGCACCGTATCGACGCCGGGAAATCGCGCGAACGGAAACACCGCCTCCTTGACGCCGACGTGAGCGAGCTTCGTCTCCTTCAGGCCAAACGAAGCCAGCGTCTCCCCCGCCATGATGCGGCTCGCGATCTTGGCGATCGGCAAGCCGATCACCTTGGCTACGAAAGGCACGGTGCGCGAGGCCCGAGGGTTGACCTCGAGCACATAGATCTGGCCGTCCTTGAGCGCATATTGCACGTTCATCAGCCCGCCGACGTCGAGCGCCAGCGCAAGCTTGGCGGTTTGCGCCTCTAGCCGGGCGATCGTTTCGGGCGAGAGCGAACGGGCCGGCAACGAGCAGGCGCTGTCGCCGGAGTGGATGCCCGCTTCCTCGATATGCTCCATTATCCCCGCGACGAACACGGTCCTGCCGTCACACAGGGCATCGACGTCGATCTCGATCGCATCGGAGAGATAGCGGTCGAACAGAAGCGGATTCTTGCCCAGCACGGTGTTGATCTGTCCGGTCTTGTCGTTGGGATAGCGCGCCTTGACGTCGGCGGGCACTAGACTCGGCAACACACCGAGCAGATAATCATCGAACGCGATAGAATCGTGAATGATCGCCATCGCGCGTCCACCCAGCACGTACGATGGCCGCACGACCAGCGGGAGGCCGAGATCGGCCGCGATGAGCCTGGATTGTTCGACGGAATAGGCGATGCCGTTCTTGGGCTGCTCGAGGCGCATCTTGTCGAGCAGGCGCTTGAAGCGGTCGCGATCCTCGGCGAGGTCGATCGAATCGACCGACGTGCCGAGGATCGGCGTGCCCGAAAGTTCGATCGTGCGCGCGAGTTTCAAGGGGGTCTGACCGCCGAACTGAACGATGACGCCCTTCAACGCTCCGGCTTCCTGCTCCTTCGCCAGAATCGCGAGCACGTCTTCGGAAGTCAGCGGCTCGAAATAGAGCCGGTCGGAGGTGTCGTAATCCGTCGAAACCGTTTCCGGGTTGCAATTGATCATGATTGTCTCATAGCCCGCCTCGCGCAGCGCGAAGGAGGCATGGCAGCAGCAATAGTCGAATTCGATGCCCTGCCCGATGCGGTTCGGCCCACCGCCGAGGATGACGACCTTGTCGCGTTGCGAGGGACGCGCTTCGCAAGCGAGGGCGCCTCCGAACGGCGCCTCGTAGGTCGAATACATGTAGGCTGTCGGCGAGGCGAACTCGGCGGCGCAAGTGTCGATCCGCTTGTAGACCGGCGCGACCCCAGCCATGGCGCGCGCCTCGGCCACTTCGCTCTCCGCGATAGCGGCGAGCGCGGCGAGCCGCGCGTCCGAAAAGCCCGCTGCCTTGAGGAGGCGCAGATTTACGGCGTCCCTCGGCAGGCCATGGGTGCGCACCTTTTCCTCGAGGGCGACGATGTCGGCGAGGCGCTCCAGGAACCAGGGATCGATCCGCGTGACCTCGTGGATTTCGGCGACGCCCATGCCGAACCGTAGCGCCTGGGCGACGTTCAACAGCCGGTCGGGCGTCGGCTTGCCGATCGCGGCGCGCATCGCGTTGGCGTTGTCGCCCTTGCCCAGGCCTTCTATCTCGATTTCGTCGAGGCCGGTGAGGCCCGTCTCCAGTGAACGCAAGGCCTTCTGCAGCGACTCCGGAAACGTTCGGCCGATCGCCATCGCCTCGCCGACCGACTTCATCGCAGTCGTCAGGACAGGATCCGCGCCGGGAAATTTCTCGAACGCGAAGCGTGGGATCTTGGTGACGATATAGTCGATCGTCGGCTCGAACGAGGCGGGCGTCGCCCCGCCCGTGATGTCGTTGGCGATTTCGTCGAGGGTGTAGCCGACTGCGAGCTTGGCGGCGACCTTGGCGATGGGAAAGCCTGTCGCCTTGGAGGCGAGCGCCGAGGATCGCGAAACGCGTGGATTCATCTCGATCACGATCATGCGGCCATCGACCGGGTTGACCGCGAACTGCACGTTCGAGCCGCCGGTCTCGACCCCGATCTCGCGCAGAACGCGGAGCGAGGCGTCGCGCATGATCTGATATTCCTTATCCGTCAGGGTCAGCGCCGGTGCGATGGTGATCGAATCGCCGGTGTGGACGCCCATCGGATCAATGTTTTCGATCGAGCAGACGACGATGCAATTATCGGCCCGGTCGCGGACGACTTCCATCTCGAATTCTTTCCAGCCGAGCACGCTCTCCTCGATGAGCACCTCGCTGGTCGGAGAGGCGTCGATGCCTCGCTCCACGATCTCGATGAATTCATTTCGATTGTAGGCGATGCCGCCACCGGTCCCGCCCATCGTGAAGCTCGGCCGAATGATCGCGGGCAGGCCGATGTCGTCGAGCGCTTCGAGAGCCCGGGACAGCGTCTTGATGTGATGCGAGCGCGGCGTTTCGAGGCCGATCCTGGTCATCGCTTCCCGGAACAGCTCGCGATCCTCGGCCTTGTCGATCGCCTGCGCGGAAGCGCCGATCATCTCGACGTCATAGGCTTCGAGCACGCCCATCTTCCTCAAGCTCAGCGCGCAATTGAGCGCGGTCTGGCCGCCCATCGTCGGCAGCAAGGCGAAGCCGCCGGGCTGCGCCCAGCGTTCCTTGGCTATGATCTTGGCGACGATCTCCGGCGTGATCGGCTCGATATAGGT
>JBAQGU010000181.1:0-1535 GCA_049287975.1 Roseiarcus sp. | reverse complement strand
CGGCCACGGCAAAGTCGAGATCAATGCGCCAGGGACGACATCGACGGAGATTTTGCCGATGTTGGCCGCGGCGGGGGCGACGCAGATCGAACCGGGCCACGGCCTCACGGGCACCACCCCGCTGCACGCCGTGGCGGACCTGCCGGAGGTCCCGGCCGTCGTCTATGTCAGTGAAGTGTCGCATCTGGTCGGCTCCGAAGCGTTCTGCTTTGGCGGCGGCCTCTATGTCGATCCGGTGTTCCCCGATTATCGGATCAGGGCGATCGTTTCGCGGGAGCCGACGGCGTCAGCGACCGCGCTGGCGCCGGTCGAGATCCCCGCCCCGGCGGCGATCGACTACTATGGCATGATCGACGCAACCGGTGCGGTGAAGCCTCGCATCGGCGACAGCGTCGTCTTCGGTTTTCGTCCGCAGGCTTTCGTCGCGCGCGCCTATGTCGTCGGCGTCTCCGGGCTTTCTGGCGGCGCCCCGCATGTCGAAACCATCTACGATGCCTTCGGCCGCCCGGCGGATTGGCAATCTGAGGACGCCTCATGAGCGCAACCAACATGGCGACGGCAGGCGCGCCGATCCTGTCGCTGCGCAACATCCACCGAGCGTTCGGAGGCGTCGTCGCCATCGAAGATTTCAGTCTCGAGGTGTACGCGGGAGAGGTCGTCGCCCTGGTTGGCGACAATGGTGCGGGCAAATCGACATTGATCAAGATCATCGCCGGCGTGCAGCCGCCGACGCGCGGGCGCATTCTGGTCGACGGTGCGGAAGTCGCGATGAAAGACCCCAGCGATTCGCAGTCGCTCGGCATTCAAGTCGTCTACCAGGACCTCGCGCTTGCCGACAGTCAGCCCGTCTACATGAACTTGTTTCTCGGCAAGGAGCTGACGACGCCGCCGTTCGGCAGGCTCGATCGCAGAAAGATGATCGTCGAAACGGAAAGGCTGATGAAGGAATTGGATGTCCGCATCCCCTCGGCAAAGGCGACGATCCGCGATCTCTCGGGCGGTCAGCGGCAGGGCATCGCGATCGCCAGAGCGACCCATTGGGCCAACAAGATCGTTCTGATGGACGAGCCGACCGCTGCGCTGGGCGTCGCCGAAACGGCGAGAGTGGAGAAGATCATCGGCAGCCTGAAAGCCCGCAGCATGCCGATCCTGATCATCAGCCACAGCCTCGATCAGGTGTTCCGCCTCTCCGACCGGATTTGCGTGCTGCGGAGAGGCAAGCAGATCGGCATCCGTGAAACGACCAAGACCGACAAGAACGAAATCGTATCGATGATAACGGGCCTGAGCACGTGACGCTCCGGGCGCGATAAAGCCATTCGCTGCCCAGCCGCATCCTCGGGTCGAACCATGGATCGCGGGTATGTTCGTTCGCGGGCCCTGAAGCTTCCGTTGCGCGAGGGCGCGATCGGTGACACAATCGCCGACCCGGTAAACGTCCGGGCGCCTTGCGGCTGTGCCGAGTGGGAGGAAACCATGGCGGATAGTCTATATAAAGTCATCGAGATCATAGGAACCAGCCCTCAGTCATGGGA
>JBAQGU010000180.1:0-3340 GCA_049287975.1 Roseiarcus sp. | reverse complement strand
GACATCTCTGCGCTTCGATCGTCATCCCCACACGCGATCGAGTCGACCTGCTGCGACGATGCATCGAGAGCTTGGTGGGCCTCGGCGACAAATCCGATTTCGAGGTGATCGTTGTCGACAACGGCAGCCGCGAAGCGACTACGCGCGCCTATTTCGACGAAATTACGCGCGACGCCCGCTTTCGCCTGCTCGAGCGACCGGGCCCGTTCAATTTTTCCGCACTGTGTAACGACGGGGCGGCTGAAGCGCGCGCGGATACGCTGGTCTTTCTCAACAACGATACGCAAGCGCAGTCGCCGGGCTGGCTCGAACGCCTGATCCGCTGGACTCTGCTGCCCTCGGTCGGTGCGGTCGGCGCCAAACTCGTTTTTCCCGACGGTACCATCCAGCACGCCGGCGTGATCGTCGGCGTCGATGGCCACGCTAACCATTTCGAGCGGCGCCATGCGCCCGACGAACTCGGGTATTTCCAGCGGCTCGACGTTCCCCACGAATTGTCGGCCGTCACCGGGGCGTGCCTAGCCGTGGCCAAGGCCAAATTCGGCGCCGTCGGCGGCTTTGACGCGCAAAACCTGCCGGTCGAGTTCAGCGACATCGACCTCTGCCTGCGTCTGACAGAACGCGGTTGGGCCTCCCTGCTCGAGCCCTCCGCCGTTCTGATCCACCACGAAGCCGCAACGCGCAAGGTGAGTCACGACCAGGAGCGCCGCTACGCCTGCGAGGTAGCCTATTTCAAAGCCCGCTGGCGCCACCGCCTGCGCGCCGATCCCTATTTCCACCCCGCGCTGTCGCTGGATTGGCATGGGGCGGCGTTGGCCTGACAAACGGGATTTGGCGGATGTCATCGGCAGTAGGCGTCAGCAGAGCAAGAAGTCGCTGCCTCTCGGTGCGCTCCACTCTTGGCCCCTCAAGCGCTCGCCAACCACCCATCAGCGCGGAGGTTCGCGGGAGCGCTCGCCGGGTCCTGCCCCGACGCCGTATGGCTTGCGAGGCTATGCGAGGTGCTCCTACCGTCAGTAACTGAGGGCCCCCCGTCATTTCAGCATCGGCCATTGACGGCGCTGATTGAATTAGGCATGAAACGTAGATAGTGCTGGGGCAGTAGCGCGGATTGGCGAGAGGCGAGCTGGGGTCGGTAATTCTGAAAGTACGAAATTTCCGGGACCCGCGAGGCAGCAAATGTGTAGTAACGCATTTGCCCCAGCCGTCTGTCTGAATTCGGCAGAATTCCGATTGATGATAATATCGGCGACATTCTACTTGGAGAAGCTAGCCTGGTTGCACAACTAGCCGAAACCCTACTTTTGGAATTACTGGGCAGTCGGTCGAAAGTCGCGACCGGACCCAACGCCCCCGTTTGGGAGCGACAATGGAGACCGCATGCGCATACTCGTGACCGGCGGGGCCGGGTTCATCGGATCGGCGCTCGTCAGGCGCATCATCGAAAGCACCGAGCATGAGGTTCTCGTCTATGACAAGCTGACATACGCCGGCAATCTTGCGTCGCTGGCGCCAGTAGAGCGAGACGTGCGGTATTCATTCGTCCGCGCCGATATTTGTGATCCTCGGGCGGCGCGCGATGCGTTGCAGCGGTTCCGACCGGATTGGGTGATGAACCTGGCGGCGGAGAGCCATGTCGATCGTTCCATCGACGCGCCGGCGGCCTTCATCGAGACCAACCTCGTCGGCGCCTACGTGATGCTTCAGGCGAGCCTGGAGTATTGGCGCGGTCTCGACGCCGCCGCCAAATCCGCTTTCCGCTTTCATCATATTTCGACCGACGAAGTCTTCGGCTCGCTGGGATCGGAGGGGCGGTTTCGCGAAGATACGCCCTATGCGCCCAATTCGCCCTATTCGGCTTCCAAGGCGGGCTCCGACCATCTGGTGCGGGCGTGGCATCACACCTACGGCCTGCCGACGCTACTGACCAACTGCTCGAACAATTATGGGCCGTATCATTTTCCGGAAAAGTTGATCCCCTTGATGATCATCAACGCGCTGGAAGGCCTGCCGCTGCCCGTGTACGGACGCGGGGAGAACGTCCGCGATTGGCTGTTTGTCGAGGATCATGCCGAGGCGCTGTTGGAAATCGTCCGCGCCGGCCGCGTCGGCGAAAGTTACAACATCGGCGGAGACAGCGAGCGTCGAAATCTCGAAGTCGTCGAAACGATCTGCGATCTCGTCGACGAACTCCCCCCCGGACGGCGGCGTGATGCGCGGCGCGCCCTGATAACCTATGTCCAGGATCGGCCCGGCCACGACTTGCGCTACGCCATCGACGCCTCCAAGACAAAGCGGGAAATCGGCTGGCGGCCGCGTCACAGCTTCGAGGCCGGGTTGCGCAAGACGGTGAAGTGGTATCTCGACAACCCGGGTTGGTGGCGTGACATTCGGTCGGGCGCATATCGCGGCGAGCGTCTGGGTGCCGCAATCTAAAAACGCGGGGTTTGGATGCGAATCGAAGACGCTGAAATCGCCGGCCTGAAGGTGATCACGCCGGCGAAACATGGCGATCACCGCGGGTTCTTCTCCGAGGTCTACAATCGCCGGAGCTTCGAGGAGGCGGGGCTCCAGCTCTCTTTCGTGCAGGACAACCACTCCTTCTCCGCCGAGGTCGGGACGATCCGCGGCTTGCATTTTCAATCTCCTCCGTTCGCGCAGGACAAACTCGTGCGGGTCACGCACGGGCGCGTGCTCGACGTCGCCGTGGATCTCAGGCGCTCGTCGAAGACCTTCGGCCGACATTTCGCGACCGAACTGTCGAGGGAGGACTGGCGCCAGTTGCTCGTCCCCGTGGGTTTCGCGCACGGGTTTTGCACGCTCGAACCCGATACCGAGGTGCTCTACAAGGTCACGAACTACTATTCGGCCGCGAACGATTTCGGTCTCGCCTTCGACGATCCCGCGCTCGGAATCGATTGGGGCGTGGACCTCGCGCGGGCCAGGCTCTCCGAAAAGGATCGGCGCCAGCCCCGGCTCGCCGATCTGTCCGTAGTTTTCGACTGATCGAACATGCGCCTGATCGTAACGGGAACGCAGGGCCAGGTGGCGCGCTCGCTGTTCGAGCGTGCGCCGGCGCACGCAATCGAGGTCGAGCTCGTCGGGCGACCCGATCTCGACCTGACCGATGGCCGGAGCATCGCCGAGGGCCTCGCCGGCCGGCGCGCGGACGTCGTCGTGAACGCCGCGGCCTACACGGCCGTCGATCGCGCGGAAACCGAGGAGGATCTAGCGACCCGCGTCAATGCATCGGGCGCCGGCCTGGTCGCCGAGGCGGCGCGGCGACTGGGCGCCCCGGTGATCCACATCTCGACCGACTATGTATTCGACGGCGCGCTCG
>JBAQGU010000179.1:0-11484 GCA_049287975.1 Roseiarcus sp. | reverse complement strand
GGACGACCCCGGGGCGCTCGCGACAATCGAGCGAATTCGCGACCTGTTCGGGCGTTCGAAGGTGACCGAGGTCGACAAGATCCGTGCGGCCAGCATTGGGCGCAGCGCCCAATTTCTGGGCGAAGCGGCAGCAGAGGGGCAGGCGCCAGAGGCGTTCCTCGAAACACTGAAAGGACGATTGACCTTCAATTTTTGCATCAGCCCGGACAACGATCGTCCGCTCGAACTCATCAACAAGACGAATCAATTCAACCTGAACGGACGCCGAATCGACGTGGCGGACTGGAAGCGACATTTGCAAACGCCCCGCCATTTCACTCTGGCCATTGATTACGCAGACAAGTTCGGACCGCTTGGGACGATCTCGGTCGCTGCGGGGTACGTCGACGGGACGGTGGCGTCCTTGACGAGCTGGGTGTTGAGTTGTCGCGCCTTCGCGCGCCGCGTCGAGCACGCAACGCTCGCAGTCCTGGCCGAACGCTTGGGCGTATCGCGATTTTCATTGGAGTTCGCGGCGACGGAGAAAAACGGGCCGATGCGCGCTTTTCTAGATGGCCTCGGGGTAAGCTATGATGGTGAGAAGGTTCTGTTGTCGAACCCCATCGCCAGCCTCCCGCCCCTTTACCACGAAAGAGAAATCCATGAGCATTGATCTCGCCAATTTGCGCAAACGCCTCTCGCTGTGCTTTCAAGAGATGTTCGGCGACGCGTTGCCGGAAGACGTGACACAGTCGCGGATGGAGAACGTCAAAGGGTGGGACTCCATGGCGACATGGATGCTCTTGATGCTCGTGCAAGAAAAGCTGTCGGTGAGGGTCGGCCTCGACCAGATCCCAAAGCTCACCAGTTATGCGGTCTTTGAGCGCTACGTTGCGCAGAAGCTTGGTATTGCGGATGAGCGCGCCGGTTCCGGTTCAGGACTCATTGATTGAGTTAGAAGACGAAGGTTGCGGCGATGCAGATTGCCGAGAAGAGAGCATGCATCAGCGATCATAGCGGACATCAAGCAAGATGGTATGCGCGTGTCGATCGAGGAGGCGCGCCTCGACGAGATTGGCGACGGTGGTTTTGCCGGCCCCGGATAGACCGGTAAACCAAAGGATCGCCGGCTTTTGATGCTTGATATAAATGGACAACGACTGAAGTGCTGAATCGGCCCTTCCGATTTCGTGACCAGGGAAGGGAATCGGGGCGAGCCCCCGGGCTCAAGCCACCGCGGCCTTCGACGCTACCATAGAGCCGCTCATCCTTAACCGAATGTCCTGTGCGACGGAAGCCGCCAGCTGCGCAAGGTTCGACCGTCCTTCGAAAAACCAATCGATCTTCGGCTTGCCAGTCCAGCCGATGTCGGGCCTGCCAATCCATGCCTCGGCCACGATAAGCAGCTTTCGTGCGACGGCTTCGAGGTCGAACTCCTCGAAGCTATGTATGTTGTCATGAACCTTTGCCAGGTCCCGAACGCCGTATGTATTGGTGAGGACTTGAACGCCGGCTGCGGCCATTTCCAACGGAGGATAGCTCGGATGCGGAGAGATCATCAGTGAAATTCCCAACGCGGCGCGGCTGGCGAGCTCAGCGTATGGCTTCAGGCCCAGGCGGCCGAGGATTTCTATGCGCTCGCATGTGCGAAGTGCGGAGCGGTCGAAATTCTCTCCCACCGCAATAAACCGCCAATCCGCCCAGAAATCGGGCGCCAGGCGCAAGGCGGTTTCGATCAAAGCGTCCAGGAAGCTGAGACAATTTCTCTCCGCGTGCGGCCGCGCATAGAGGAGGACTATTTTCTCCTTCGGTGTCCCGTGGATGATCGCATCATTGATGGCGCTATTGATGCCGGGTGAGAGGACATGTCCGTTATGATAGTACCCGTTCGATTTGAAGAACTCGAATAGAATATCTGTGTTGAATATCGGGATTGTGTGGCGGGGTCGCCGGTAGGTCGTCTCGGCGAGGGCATAGCGAGTCGACCAGGCACTGAAGCCGCATTCGTAATCCTGGATGAGGTACACTAGCGCGCGATCTCGCCGTCCGAAGATCCGATCCTGCTGCTGCATGAGATCGAAGGCATTTTGGGCTGTCCACCACGCGGTCGCCACGAAGATATCGTCATCACGTACAAAAAAAGGATATCGGGATCGCCTCGCCGCGTCTATCACCACATATGGACGATCCACGTCGCCCTCAGATGCAGTTATCAATTCAAAATCCCCGGGCGGATCATACTGATTACTTGGACTCGTGTCGGTCGAAATCAGGCGCGCGTCATAGTCCCGACCGAGCGCTTCCCTGACGGCGTGAAATACGTCGAGCGCTGTGCTCACCCCGGCATAGCCCACGCTGGTATCGACGGTGGGAATAAGGAGGTTGATCCGCGGACGCGTCGATGAGGACGCGCGCGCCAGGAATTTTGTGCATTCCGGATGATAGCGCCGCAGCTCGCCAAGCTCGCGGTTGAGAGGAAAGATCCGATTGGATGCCGGCGTGCTGCCGAACGCCGCAGATGTCGCCGGAGCACCGCCCGAGACGCGCTTGCCGACAATCCATTCGAAGCCCGCGAGTTCGACGAAATAAAAGAAACTGCGCTCGATGGCGTGAGCAAGCGTCCCGTCGACCTGCCCTGATTCAGGTTCGAAATGGTAAAATCGCAAATTCGACTCGAGAAGCGGCGCCAAAGCCTTGGTCTTGAACCAGAACATTGATCCAGAGGGAAAATCAAGAAAGTGCTCCTTGGTCAATTCTTCCCCGAATTGTTGCAACAGCATTCGGACATTCGTGAAATTGCCGCCCCATTGAATAAGACTTCTGATCGGCGTGAAATGATCCGGCATGTAGGCCCCGACCGTATCTCGGGACAGAAGGCCCAGAATATTCCGAACCAGAGCCTCCGTTCCTAAATTGCCTCTGACGAGATGCTGTCGCCATGCGGTGAATTCCTCTTTATACTGAAGCGACATTTTGGAGTGTATGTGAACTCCGTAATCCACTTCTTGAAGCTTATCGCGAAAACCGACCAACATCGGCGCGATATCGCGACCACGATTGGGAAGGCAACGGATCTCGAATGGATGTTTTGACTCGGCGCGACAAGCAATCTCGATTGCGCGCGCCTTCATCAACCCGTCTGTGCTGATGTAGACTGTGCAATTACCTGGGACGTTGTTTGCTGCGCGAATCAGTTCGGAGATCAATTCCGGGTAAAAAACATGCGTGAAGACGCCTGTCTTCGCTCTTGCCAGCATCTCGGGATCCGAAGGTTCGTATACAACTCTGTCATCCGGGACCGTTACGACCTTTCGGAAACCCGCCAGCGGCCTGATCGTTTGATCCGGTGGCTCCGGTTGACGAATGAGGCATCCTCTTTCGAATCCAACCGTCACATAGTCCAAAAGTGGGTTGATTTCATCTTTTTTCGAATTGAGTCTCGAGTAAGCCCGGACGTCAAACAGGGGGTGAACGGCGCGCTTTTCCCACCACCCGTGGGTCAAAAAATGCAAAAACGCATCGGCGCCTGCCTCCCGAACATCAAGAGCATGCCGATAATAATGCGATTTTGAAAACAAGGGATGAGGATCCATCCGAGAGCAAGCCGGGTCCGTGAGGAATTTTACCAGAATATTACCCTCTACGGAGATGTTGCGGCTTTTTTCTATTTGTTCCCGAACAAAATCGGGGTCGAATAATGGATGGGGGCTTACTAAATTTTTTGTCGTCAGAATATATTCCAACAAAGTTCGCTCATGCTGCGTCCCTACTTGACTTCTTATATGCTTGGCATCGAATAGCCGATGCGTGTTGAACTCCTTCCTGCTGCCAACACGAATGTAGTGCGAGAGCGGATCGCGAAATGATTCGTCTTTCGCGCCATAAGTTTGCTCGTAATATTCTACGTCAAAAAGCGGATTTGGATTGCACTGTTGTTTGTGTCCCTCAGTCAAAAAATGATAGAATGGATCGATAAATTCCGCGAGTCGTCCCATGAACATTTTGGCATACCACCTGCCCCAGAAAAGCGGATTTGGACTATTTCCACGTCGCCAACCTTCCGTTAAGTAGTGATAAAGTGCTTCCTCAGGGGTTTCCTCGCCGACTAAGTAGGTATTGTAATACCATAGACAATCGAACGCTGGATGAGGGTCACGAAATTCCCAACATCCAAAATTAATAAAGTGCTCGAATGGGTCCATACCGGATATTCGTACGTCTTTGTTCGTCGCCAAGTAAAATTCAACGTCGAAATACAGCGAAGGATTTAGACCGCGCTTCCAACCATAAACTTTGTAATGCTCAAAAAGTGTACCTCCATTGCCAGCAATTTTTATACCGTTTGCCGCGAGCTTTCTCTGATAATAATCGTTATCGAAATAGTCACCAGACCGCCGCGTCTCAGCGTATTTTATTGTACCAGAGCTGTCAGATCCAACCGCTCCTTGTTCACGATTCGGCATCCTGCCGATGTCCCGCATGGCCGCCTCCGCTGGCGCCGATGCGATTTTCGTCTCGAAGGCCCGACTGAGCGGAGCGCGCGTTGCGGCGACCACAACCGATAAAGACGCGAGATTGACACCTTCTGCCGGTATTACGCTATGAAAACCATGCTGACCGTAGCCGTAACCGGCCGCCCTCAGGTCCTCACGGAAGCGGTTTGCTGTCAGCTTCGCCAAGATACGATCACCCGACACTACCTCGACATCGACCGGCGCCAGTGGTTCAGCGAGATCGTGGGCCCAACCGACGATTTCAAAGCAATCATCTCCCACGGCGGAGATTGCATCGACAAATCCCTCGAACCGCCCGGCGGCGCCTACGTCGATACGTCGCTGTTCCAACCGCTGTCTCCGCTTATTGACGCAACAGTTGAGAGATCCAACTTTGCCTACTCATACGGCCAATCAGAGCCGATCTTGGTTCCTTGATGCAGTTCTCGTCAGCGTCGCCGCTGTTACTAGGCCGTTAGCGAATGGCGCGCAGCGCGTCAAGGGAGCACAAACCCGCGGATGTCGCCGGCCTGCCGGTCTCCTGCCACGATTCGGATCGCAGGCATAATCGTCCGCGGACTGTGCCTCGTCACGTTTGCAGCATCCTGAGAGCTTCCCCTCGAACCATGACACGCGCTTGCGCCGGGTTCGACCTTCGAGCTTCCTGCGAATGAAGCAGCCGTGCGAAGGTCACAGAACATCGCTCGCGAGCGTCGACTCGGCCCTGCTTCGACCTGTCGCGGCTCCATCGCGCTGCCTGGCGCGCGGCCTAGGTGGGGGGTGGGCATGCGACAATCTGTTTTCCAATTTCTGGCCGCGGCTGCGATCGGCGCATTGCTCGCGTGTCCGAGCGTGCCGGCATTCGCAAAGACCGCCGCCCAGTGCAACGCGGAATGCGCGGCCAGTAAGGCCGCCATCAGATCGTCGAAGCGGACCAAGAGGGACTTCGTCGCCACTGCTCAAATCGAGCGCTACTGGCAAATGCGGTAAGTCCCGTTCGAACCATGGCTATCTGTATCGAGGTGCATATGGCTGGCGTGAAACGGATCAGCGCCCGGCCCGAGCACCGTCGTAAACCAACCGCAAGCCGCTGCCCGCGTCCCCCGGATATACGACGCTTCATTCGCGCCCACCTGATGCTCCCACGCGACGCGCCGCTTGTCCGCAAACCGTATCGCGAAAAGATCTATCGCGATCCCTTTGGCGTGGGCGCTGATCTTGCCGTCCGGAAGGTGATTCCGATTGCGACATTGATAGCCGGGGCCGGTCTCGATCGACTCGACCTTCGTTCCGAGCGTTCCCGCGCCGAGTGGCGCCACGATCACTCTGACATAATCGGCGAAGACGAGCGCGAATTCGCACTCGAGGATCGGTCCATCGGGCAAACCGACGACATCGCCGTTCGCCAGCGCGATAGAGTGAAGTCGTACAGGAGAAGAGATACCGCAACCTTCGGCGATCGGCTCCTGTACGCTCGCGGCCTCCGCTCCAGCGCCGCTCGCTATCAGTTTCGTCAGGCATGTTTGACCTGCTTTTTCGGGCCCTTTGAGCGACGGCGGCAATGCCGCTGGGCTTGGCGTCGCGGGTGGCGCGAGGTCGGGTGGGCGCGGGGGCGGCAGGGGCGCCTCTTCGCTGAACGTGGCGCTTATCGGTCCAGCAAGAGCAATCGCGAAGGCGCTGACCATCAACATCGTCTTTGATCGCAACATTCCGCCCTCGACCGCCAACCCAATGCGGAGCATGGCTCCGAGGAATGAAGCCTCCCAACCTTGTCATTCCCGCGCAAGCGGGAATCCAGCGCCGCCGCATGCATTGTGGTAGCATAGACGGGAAAGCGCTGCGCCGCGGCGCTTACGTCGAAAGGTTTCGTGGTGTCGATTTCCGCCTTGGCTGTTTTCGCCGGCGTATATTTCGTCGCGGTTGCGACGCCCGGTCCGGGCATTGCCGCGCTGGTCGCGCGCGTTCTCGGCCATGGTCTGAAGGGCGTCGGGCCTTTCATCGCGGGCTTCGCAGTAGGCGATCTGGTTTGGCTGTCGGTCGCGGCGACTGGACTTGCGGTCGTCGCACACGAGTTCGCGACGCTGTTCGTCGCGCTGAAATTTGCCGGCGCGGCGTATCTCGCCTATGTCGCCTGGGGCCTCGCCCGGACGCCGGCCGTCGTCGGCCTCGACGCCGCTTCCGTACGCGTGGCGACGGGTTGGCGCGCGTTTCTCGGAGCGCTTTCGCTCACGCTCGGCAATCCGAAGGTCATCGTATTCTTTCTCTCCATCATGCCGTTGGTCGTCGATCTCGACGCCGTGAACGGCGTCAGCATCGCCGAAATGGCGGCAACTTGCGTCACTGTGATCAGCGCGACGCTCGGCGCCTACGCGCTCGCCGCCAACCGCGCTCGCCGCTGGTTTCGTTCGAACCGTGCGATGACGGCCGTTCGCCGCGCCACGGCCGGAGTCATGGCGGGCGTAGCAGTGGCCATCGTAACGCGCTGAGCGCCGCAAGAGGGTTGTAGGCGCGGTCGCTGACCGTATGGGTTCTGCTGGGTTGACAATCGGAAGATGAGGCGCCCTACGACGGCCGCGCTCAGCGAGCGCGGCTACATTCTCGCCTGCGGAGTTCCCTCGTTGTCCTTCCTCCCCTCCGTCCCGCTGCTCCTCGCCTATTTCGCCGCCTGCGCTCTTCTCGCGGCGACGCCCGGCCCTGACATGGCCCTGTTTCTGCAGAAGACCCTGAGCAGTGGGCGCAGCCACGGTTTCGCAGCCCTCGCGGGCGCGATGACTGGCGTCCTCGCCCATACTTTCGCCGCGGCCGTCGGCCTTTCCGCGCTGATCGCCGCCTCCTCGCGCCTTTACGGCGCGCTGCGAATCGTAGGGGCGTTCTATCTCCTGTGGCTGGCCTATGGCGCCTTGCGCCATGGCGCCACGCTGAGGCTGCAACCGCGCGATGGCCCCTCGGCGAGCTTGGCCAAGACCTATCTGACCGGCGTTCTCATCAACATCACAAATCCGAAAATCATCCTGTTCTTCGTAACCTTCCTCCCGCAGTTCATCGATGCCGGCGACGCTTCGGCTACGCCGAAGTTCTTTTTTCTCGGCGCCGCCTTCGTCGCGATCGGGACCTTGGTCAACGGCCTGCTCATCCTGATCGCCTCGGGTTTCGTCGCCGCCGCTCGCGCACACCCGCGCGCGATCCGCTTGTTCGACTTTGGCGTCGCGGGACTGATGGGCGCGTTCGCCGTGCGGCTGCTGCTCGCAGAGGGGCGGTAGCGGTCAAAATCTGACATTCGGCGCCCGCCTCCGAGCGTTCCGGTTAGGTCGAGGGCTCGTCTACACGGCGCCGTCGACGATCAGAGCACCCGACAGTTCGCTTTTGCTCGTGTCATAGGTCTGGGCTCGCGCTGCTACTGAGGCGCGTCGTTCAAAATGAGGTCCTTCAACGTTGTGTCATTCCCGCGAAAGCGGGAATCCAGAGCCCCGGCACGCGTGGCCAAGTCTGGGTGCCCGCTTTCGCGGGCATGACACTGACGTTTCTGAGTCATCCCCGCATTTTTGAACGACTCATGCGACTAGCACGTCCAGTTGTCTAGCTGCCCCTTGGGGCAGGTGGCTCGCGCGCAGGAGACCGGATTCCGTTCCACCTCGATTTAGGGCCTAAAATCCCTGTTGCGAGAATCCTGATTCACGCACCACGCTGCCACGTCAGCAATGGGTCGAAAACAGCCGTTCGAGATGGCTCGGCGCGGGAACCAAGTATAGATTTTGACCGCGCGGACGTCGATCGTGCTCTCCGCGATATCGCGCGCGGCGCATCCGGTTACAGAAGCGCGCCGAGCCCATTGCGCGCGACCCGCGCCGCCAGTAAAGCAGCGCTCGAGCCATGACGAGCGCGAACTCCATCGACCCGGGCCTGCTTGCGCGGGCCGCCCAGGCGCTCGCGGCGCTCGTCGAGGCGGCGCGCCTCGGAGGCGAGATCGCGATGCGCGATTTCGCTTCCGGCGCCAAAACCGGGGCGAACATCCACTATAAGGACGGCGGCTCGCCGGTCACGAGCGCGGACCTCGCGGTCGATCGATTCCTGCGCGCGCGTCTGGGGGCCGAATTTCCAGATGCCGGCTGGCTTTCCGAGGAGACCACGGACAATACGGCTCGCGTCGCCCGATCTGCGCTCGTCATTGCCGATCCGATCGACGGCACGCGCGCTTTCGTGGCTGGCGATCCGAGATGGGCGGTGTCGATCGCCTTTGCGATCGAAGGCCGCGTCGTCGCCGGCGTCGTTCATGCACCCGCGCTGGGGGAGACCTACGCCGCCTCGCTCGGCAAAGGCGCGGCCCTGAACGGCGCGCCGATCCGGGCCTCGGGCCGGGCGAGCCTCGCCGGGGCGAGAATCGGAGGACCACGCCCGCTCGTCGCTGCGCTGGCCGGCGCGGCCCGGGTGGAACTGCTCGAGGAGCCGAAAATCCCATCGCTGGCCTATCGCTTGGCCCGCGTGGCGAGCGGCTCGCTCGACGGCGCGCTCGCTTCCGCCAATTCACACGACTGGGACATCGCCGGCGCCGACATTCTGCTCAGCGAGGCCGGCGCGGGACTGTGCGACCCCGAAGGCCGGCGGCTCAGCTACAATCGCCCGGAAACGCGTCATGGGCCGCTCGCGGCGGCGCCGCTCGCGCTGCTTCCGGAACTGGTCTCAGCGCTGCGGCGCGCGCTCGCGGGGAAAACGGCATGAGAGTTGCGTTTTTCGTTCCCGCGGCGCTAAGCCCGGCGTAGGTTTACGCCCCGAGCGGGCGAATTCGCAAGGATCAAACTCATGGCTGGAAGCGAGACCTCGGCGCACGAATCGAAGCAGCTTTTGCATCTGGTGTTCGGAGGCGAACTGAAGTCTCTCGACAGCTTCGAGTTCCGCGACCCTGAGAAAATCGACATTGTCGGTATTTTCCCCAATTACGACAGCGCCGAGCGAGCCTGGCGGGCCAAGGCGCAGGCGTCGGTCGACAGTGCGCAGACGCGCTACTTCATAGTGCATCTGCATCGTCTGCTCGAGCCGGCGGGCCTGCGGCGCAGGCTCGCCTGAGACGCGCCATGTACAAGAGGTGGGGACGCGGCCCGGTCGCGCACGAGGTGCTGGGCTTTCTCTTCGCGGCCTATCTCCGTTTTGTTCGGCGGGCGAATCGCTTCGTCCAGGAGCCCGCCGATCTCGATGAGTTTCTTGCGCGTCAGACGCCGTTCATCGTTGCGATGTGGCATGGACAGCATCTGATGATCCCCTATGCCCGGACGAAATCGATCGCGCGCATCGCCGCTCTCACTTCGCGCAGTCGCGACGCCGGCCCGCAGGCGGTCGCGCTGCGGCATTTGGGGATCATGCCGGTGCGGGGTTCCGGCGGAAAACCAGGTCAGGCCCGTCAGAAGGGCGGGGCTGCGGCGCTGCTCAGACTGAAGCGAGAACTCGACGAGGGCGCCACGGTGGCATTGACCGCCGATGTGTCGAAGCGGCCGCGCGTCGCCGGCCTCGGCATCGTCACTTTGGCGAAGCTTTCGGGCCGGCCGATCGCCCCGACAGCCGTGGTCACCAGCCGCCGCTTCGATTTCGCCTCCTGGGACCGGGCCAGCATCGGCAAGCCGTTCGGGCGAGGCGCGATTGTCGTCGGCGACTTCATCGACGTGCCCGCCGACGCCGACGACGCGGCCTTGGAGGTCGCGCGCCGCGCGGTGCAATCGGGCCTCGATGAGGTCCACCGACGCGCCTACGCGCTGGTCGGCGCGCGCGATCCCGGCGCCGGTCTGAGGCCGGTATGACCCTACCGCTGTCGCGCGGCGGCTATCGACTCGGCACGCGACTCGCGACGCCGCTCGCCGGCCCGCTGCTCTCGATCCGGCTCAACAACGGCAAGGAGGACGCCCTACGTCTCGGCGAGCGCCGAGGGTCTCCGGGCGTAGCGCGGCCCTCCGGCCCGCTGGTCTGGCTGCACGGGGCCAGCGTCGGGGAGTCCCTCTCGCTGCTGCCGCTGGTCGAACGGCTCACGCAGTGCGGGTTCGGCGCCTTGGTCACGAGCGGCACCGTGACGTCGGCGCAATTGCTCGGGCGGCGCCTGCCGGCGGGCGCGATTCATCAGTTCGCGCCGCTCGATGCTCCGGGTTTCTTCAGACGCTTTTACGCCCATTGGCGCCCCGATTTGGGCCTGATCGCCGAGTCCGAGCTTTGGCCGAACATGATCGTGGAGGCGGCCCGGGCGAAAACGCCGCTCGTCATGGTGAACGCGCGGATGAGCGCGCGTTCCTTCGCGCGCTGGGCCTATGCGCCCGCGCTGATCCGGGCGCTGCTCGGCAAGATCGAGCTGTTGCTGGCGCAAACCGACGGCGACGCCAATCGGCTCGGCGCGCTGGGCGCGCGATCGGTCCAGGTGATAGGCAATCTGAAATACGATGTGCAGGCGCCCCCGGCGGACCTGAAGGAACTCGCGGCGCTCTCGGGCCTGACCTCGGGCCGACAAATCTGGATCGCCGCCTCGACGCACGAGGGCGAGGAAAGCATCGCCGCCGAAGCGCATCGGCGACTGGCTGAGGTCTTTCCCGACGCGCTCACGGTGATCGCGCCGCGCCACCCCTCACGTGGGCAAGCCATCCGCGCAGAATTGCAGGGGCTGGGCTTCGCGTGCGCGCTGCGGTCGCGCGGCGAGCGCCCAGGACGCGACGCCTCGATCTATATCTGCGATACGATCGGCGAACTCGGCCTGTTCTATCGGTTGGCCGGCATCGTGCTCGTCGGCAGGTCGCTCACCGGCGCGGGCGGTCAGAACCCGATCGAGCCCGCCAAGCTCGCGTGCGCCATTCTGCACGGGCCGCAGGTCGCCAATTTCGCGGACGTCTACGCATTGCTCGACGAGGGCGGCGGCGCGGCGCTGACCCGCGACGCCGGTGAGCTCGCGGCGACCTTGCAGGCGCTGTTCGCCGATTCGGCTCGGCTGCGCGCGATGGCTCGCGCCGCCGCCAGGACAGTGGAGCGTCAAGCCGGCGCGGTGGAC
>JBAQGU010000178.1:0-1924 GCA_049287975.1 Roseiarcus sp. | reverse complement strand
TCGGCGGGAATCACGCCCTCCGCGACGCTGTCGGCGACCGCCTTGGCGACCGCGTATTGCGCGGGGCCGAACATCTGCACGGCCTGCTTGGCGCCCTTGATCGTCACTTTGTTGAACATGACCGTCGAAGGCTTGGTCAAGAGGTTCGGGGTCAGCACGGCGAGCAGCGAAGTGAACCCGTCCTTGTTGTTGGTCAGGCAATGGACGAAGGCCGTTTCGGCCGAACTGCCGCGCGGTCCAATGAGCAGATCGATATGCGCGACTTCGTTGCCGTCGCCAACCAACGACTCTCCGACACATAATTTATTGATTTTAGCCATGTCCAATCCTCCCGAATTAAAGCCGAACCCAAAAGTCGCACGTTGCGGCCCCGGCGCCCGGCGTTGCGACTATCCTTGTTGCAGCGTTCGGAAGGGGAACTCGTTCCCCCCGCGGACCGGTTGGCCGGATAGCTCTCACCGCGCAAGTCAATCATTGTTCCGCTGAGACTGCAAGACGTCTGGCGAGAAGTCGGGCAAACCGAGGTCGCGCAGTCGCCGCACGAAGAGGGTCGCGACCGTCAAGTCGGCGCTAGCGCCGGGGTTGAGGCGGCGTTGCTTCAGGCTCGCATCGAACAGCAGCGCCCGTTCCCACAGTTCGGCGGGATCGTCGGCGTTCTGCGAGAGCGCGCAGAGCGGCGCGGCTTCGCGTTGCACCTCGATGGCCGCGTCGAGGCCATGCTTGCGTTGAATATGCGTATCGGGAAACGCCGCGAGAAAGCCGAGGT
This sequence comes from Roseiarcus sp., assembly GCA_049287975.1. Taxonomy (GTDB): domain Bacteria; phylum Pseudomonadota; class Alphaproteobacteria; order Rhizobiales; family Beijerinckiaceae; genus Roseiarcus. Next base: position 1,158 of record JBAQGU010000178.1, on the reverse strand, counting down.
AGACTGAGAGCGTCGCCGCCGCAGGACAGTCCGGCCAACGCCGCGAGGCCGCCTCCAGCGACGGCGAGCCGAGGTTGAAGACGTCGGCGAAGCCCGTGGCGTATTGCCGCGCGATCCGGTCCCGCGCCGCCGCTTCGTTCATCGCTTCGAGCAAGGTTACCGACGCGCGCTGCGAAACGTCATGGCGCTCGGCGCGTCCCAGACCGGCGGGCGCGGCGAGCGCGATCGCGCGAAAGGCGAGATCGGCGTCCTCGATGTCCAGCTTGGCCAGAACCCCGGCGACCGCCTCCTGCATCCGCGCCGCCCGCAGTTCCGCCGCCCGCGCCAGCGGCGCGCACAACAGCACAATGCCGAGGTTGGTGTTTTGACCGACCGCGGCGCGCGTGGCTTCGATCGCGCCGAGGATGCGGGCGCCGACGGACGCCCGTAGCTGCGCGATCGGTTCGGCGGCGACTTCGGCGCTGCGCCGGAAATCCGCGACGCTCGATCCGTGTCCATCGGCGAATACGTGGACATTGCCCGGTTTCGGGGCTTCGAGTTCCTCCAGGCACGCGCCTATGAAGGCGCTCGCGATTTCGGCTTGCGACGCGCTCAAATCGCGACCTCGCGCGCCGCGCGCGCTCCGAGCGCGCCGACCAGATCGCGCGCGATGACCGCGGCAATATTCGCCGACGTCACCCGTTGGAGCCCGCGCCATGCGGGCATGCTGTTGACCTCGAGGACGAACGGACGCCCGTGCGCGTCTCGCACGACATCGACGCCGGCGAGGTCGGCGCCGACCGCTTCGGCTGCCGCCAGAGCAAGCGCTTTGACCTCGCCGTCGGCCACGGCGGCCAAGGGCCGGCCGCCCTGCTTGACGTTGGTGATCCAGGAATCGGAATGGCGAACCATGGCGGCGATCACGCGGCCTCTCAGCACGAAGAGCCGCATGTCGCGGAATCCGTCGCGCTCGACTCCGACGAAACGCTGGAGATAGTAGACGCCGGCGACCGTCTCGGCCGGAGGCAGGTCCTCGGTCTTGGCGATCAGTTGCAATCCACGCCCCTGCGAACCGAACACGGGTTTCAGAACCAGCGGGCCGTTCACGAGTTCGCGCCGCGCGAGCGCGCGCGCCGCCTCCAGGGATTCGACGCACCAGGTGGCGGGCGTCGGGATGCC
>JBAQGU010000177.1:0-1981 GCA_049287975.1 Roseiarcus sp. | reverse complement strand
TCCTGGATCAGGCCGACCGCGCTCATGATCTGGCCTGGCGTGCAGAACCCGCATTGAAAGCCGTCGTGAGCGATAAAGGCGGCCTGGACCGGATGCAGCGCGTCGCCCCGAGCCAGGCCTTCGATCGTCAAGATCTGCGCGCCGTCGCAGCTGACCGCGAGCGCGAGGCAGGAATTGATCCGGCGCCCGTCGACGTGGACCGTGCAGGCGCCGCATTGCCCGCGGTCGCAGCCTTTCTTGGTCCCGGTCAGATCGAGGCGTTCGCGAAGCAGATCGAGCAGCGTGACCCGCGGATCGTCCAACTCGAGCCTCCGCACAGCGCCGTTGACGGTGAGGGAAATGGATATGCTCATGCGTTTGCTCCGATGAGGAAGGCCAAGGTAGTTTTAGCCGACGGACGGATGGGCGCCGGGGAGGGACTGGAGCCCCATTACAGGGAAACAACAGCGAATCTGATCGGAATCTGGCGCTTCCGTGCGCAAATCCGTCTCGAAAATGTCCACAAATTCAGTGATTTGCTGAGATGCTCCGCCTGAATTCCCTGTGCGACGGAACAGGGAATTAATTCGACCACAACGGGGAATTGATTCGCGGTAAACAGGGAATTAATTCGCGATAACAGGGAATCGACTCCGTTCGCCGCGATCAAGCATTTATTCCGCGTCGTCTCCTTGACAATGGCTGGGCGCAGCCGCGCGCCGTTGCCACCGATAATCACAGCGCCTACACGAAGTGAGGCGGGGGCCGACGGACCACCCTTGCCCGATGCCGGTCCCTCTACTATACGGAGGATGCCTCCGTTTTGCAAGCCCCCTCGGATGATGTGATCGAAAAATGGGAGATCATTCGAATCTGACTGCACGAAGGCCCCGCGCCGACGCGGTTCGCAACCGCGAACTCGTGCTCGAGGCGGCGAAATCCGTGTTCAGCGCGGGCGGCCCGGACGCCAGCCTCGAGGCCGTCGCGCGGCGCGCCGGCGTCGGCATCGGCACGTTGTACCGGCATTTCCCGACTCGCGAGGCCCTGTTCGAGGCGGTCTATCGCCGCGAAGTCGACCATCTCGCCGATCTCGCCGAAAAATTGAAGGCGGACGAAGTCGCCCCGACCGAGGCGTTGCGCCGCTGGCTGTGCTCGAACGTCGAGTTTGTCGCCACCAAAAAGGGCATGTCGGCGGCGCTGGCGCTCGCCGTGAATAAATCCTCGGAACTCTCCGCCTACTCGTTCGCGCGCCTGACCGAGGCGGTCGGAGCGCTGCTGGACCGGGCGATCGCGGCCGGCGAGATCCGCGCGGACATCAGCCCCGAGGACGTCCTGCGGGCCCTCGTAGGCATGTGTTACATGAACGATCAACCGGGCTGGCAAGCGAGTGTGCTGCGGCTCGTCGATGTCTTCGTCGACGGATTGTGCCGGCCATCCGGCGGGAAGAGTTCCTGACCATAGCCCACTGAAACGCATCGTTCAGGGGATTGTCGCAGCTGGCGGTCCTTGCCGCACCGAGGCGAGCAAGCACCGAGTCGCCAGCGTTGGTAGTGCGTCAGTTTGAATTTCCGATATCGGCCGATAGCGGAATGTTTGTTCAGGGCAATCGCACTGGAAAAGCCGGCATTCTCTCCGACCTATCGCGCCGACGCGAGAAATCGATCGCAAAATCTCATTGGATATTCCCGGGCGCGGCCTTTCATATCCGCCCGCCGTCTCCCGAATCGGCGTCCGGAGCTCATCGCGCGGACCGAATTTTCCCTCGTCCCGGAGCTCTGCATGCCCGCCCGCCTGACGACGCACGGTCTCGGCATTGCGCTCTATCTCATCGCGATCTTCTTTTTCGGGCTCAACGACGCGCTGGGCAAATGGCTGGTCGTGGATTACGGCGTCGGGCAGTTGCTGATGCTGCGTTCGGTCGGTGCGGCGTTCGTGCTGGGGCCGATGATATGGCGCGTCGGCGCCAGCCTCACGGACGCCAGCCATCTCGGGCTGCAGATCC
>JBAQGU010000176.1:0-5893 GCA_049287975.1 Roseiarcus sp. | reverse complement strand
CTCGTCGCCCGCGAGGAGGTCCAGGTCTCGGCGCGCATCGACGCGCTGAGCATCGTCGAAATCGACGCGGAGGACGGCGACGTGGTGAAGGCCGGTCAGGTGCTGGCGCGGATCGACAGCACTCAGCTCAATGCGATGCTCGTCGAGAACGACGATGCGACCTTGCGCGCCGATGCGGCGATCGCGCAGGCGCGCGACACGATCGCGCAAACCCAGGCGCAGGTGACCGGCGCCGAGGACGATTACGAACGCGCGCGCAAACTCGGGGCCGGCATCATGTCGGCTTCGACGGTCGAACAGCGCGAGACCGCCGCCAAGACGGCCCGAGCATTCTTCGCGGCCGCGAAGAATGCGCTGAGCGTAGCCCAAGCCGACCGGAATAGCCGCGCCGCCGAGAGGTTGGAACTGTTGGTGCGAATCGGGCGCACGGAAGTGACGGCGCCCGTGTCCGGGATCGTGAGCCGGCGCTCGGCCCGAGTCGGCCAGACCGTCGCCTTTTCCGGCGAGCCGCTGTTCCGCATCATCAAGGCCGGCGCGATCGACCTCGAAGCCGAGGTGCCGGAGCAGTCGCTCGCCCGCCTCGTCGTAGGCATGCCCGCCAAATTGCGCCTGCCAGGCGTCGAGGGTGCAGTCGACGGCCAGATCCGGCTGGTCAACCAGGAAGTCGACAAGGCGAGCCGCACGGGCAAGGTGCGCATCGCGCTCTCCGACGCATCGCATGCGCATCCGGGCGAATTCGTCTCCGGCGAAGTCGAGATCGCGCGGCGCGAGGGTGTTGGCGCCCCGTCGACCGCGCTGCGGCAAGACGGGGATCTCGCGCGCGTGCTGGTCGTGCGCGACGGGCGCGTCGAGGAACGGCGCGTGAGCGCGGGAATCGTCGAGGGCGACGAGGTGGAGATCCGCAAAGGCGTGGCGGAGGGCGAAACCCTGGTTGCGCGCGCGGCAGCGTTTCTGCGGCCCGGCGACATCGTCCGGCCGATGCTCGCGACCCCGAACGGAAGTTAGGAGCGCCGGATGCGTCTGAACGTTTCCGCCTGGTCGATCCGCAAGCCGATTCCGTCGATCGTGACGTTCGCCGTGCTGTTCCTGCTCGGCGTCGTGAGCTTTCGGACGATGTCGATCACGCGGTTTCCGAACATCGACATCCCGATCGTGCAGGTGCTGATCACACAATCGGGCGCCGCCCCATCGGAGCTGGAGTCGCAGGTCACCAAGACGGTCGAGGACTCGGTCGCCGGCCTGAACGGCGTCTGGCACCTCATTTCCCAGGTCACCGACGGCTCATCCTCGACGATCGTTCAATTCAACGTCGGCTCGGTCGACATCGACCGCGCGCTGAACGACGTCAAGGACCAGATCGCCAAGATCAGGAGCGACCTCCCGCGTTCGATCGACGAACCGATCATCAGCCGCATCGACGTCGAGGGTCTGCCGATCGTCACCTACGCCGCTTCCGCGCCCGGAATGACGGTCGAGGAATTGTCCTGGTTCATCGACGACGACATCTCGCGCGAGTTGCAGAGCGTGAAGGGGGTCGGCGAGGTCAAGCGCATCGGCGGCGTCGATCGCGAAATCCGGGTTTCGCTCGATCCGGAGAAGCTGCTCGCGCTCGGCGTCACCGCGGCAAGGGTCAACGATCAGGTCCGCGCGGACAATGTCGACATCGGCGGCGGGCGCGGCGAGGTCGCGGGCCAGGAACAAGCGATCCGCACGCTGGCCGGCGCGCGCTCGGTCGCCGACCTGGCGGCCCTGCCGATCGCGCTGTCGGGCGGCCGCAAGGTCAGGCTCGACGAATTGGGAACAGTGACGGACGGAGCGGCGGAGCCGCGCACTTTCGCGCGATTGTTCGACGAGCCGATCGTCGCGTTCTCGGTCGCCCGCGGCAAGGGGGCGAGCGACGTGACTGTCGATTCTCTCGTCGAGGCGAGGCTCGCGCGCATCCAAACTGCGCATCCCGAGGTGACCTTCACCAAGGTCGACACCCAAGTCGACAACGAACTCGGCAATTATCACTCGACGATGGAAACCCTGATCGAGGGCGCCCTGCTGGCGGTGGTCGTCGTACTCGTCTTCCTGCGCGACTTTCGCGCCACCGTCGTCACCGCCATCGCACTGCCGCTTTCGATCATCCCGACCTTTTGGGCGATGAACGCGATTGGCTTCTCGCTCAATCTCGTCAGCCTGCTCGCTATCACGCTCGTCACCGGCATTCTCGTCGACGATGCGATCGTCGAGATCGAAAACATCGTGCGCCACATGCGGATGGGCAAGTCGGCGTATCGCGCCTCGCTGGAGGCGGCCGACGAGATCGGTCTCGCGGTGATCGCGATCTCGCTGTCGATCGCCGCGATCTTCGCTCCGGTCAGCTTCATGGGCGGCATCGCCGGCCAATATTTTCGCCAGTTCGGCCTGACGGTTGCGATCGCCGTGCTGTTCTCGCTGCTGGTCGCCCGCTTCGTCACGCCGGTCGTCGCGGCCTATTTCCTGCGCGCGCCCCATGGCCGCGAACATCGTGACGGCGCCGTCATGGGCTTCTATACTTCGCTTGTCCGCGCTTCGGTCCGGCATCGCTGGCTCACACTGCTCGCGGGCGTGATGATCTTCGCCGCCTCGCTCTGGTCGACGCGACTGCTGCCCTCCGGTTTCATCCCCGCCGACGACCTCGGCCGCGCGCTGCTGGCCATCGAGTTGCCGCCCGGATCCCGGCTGGACGATACCGATCGCGTGGTGCGCGTGATTTCGGACAAGTTGCGCGCGATGCCGGAGGTACGCTCCCTGCTGATCCTCGGCGGCCAAATCCTCGGCGGCGGCGCCGAGCCGCGCAAGGCGACGTTCGTCATCAATCTGGTCCATAAATCGAAACGGGAAGCGACGCAGAAGGACATGCAGCTTCGGATGGGCGCCATTCTCGCCGACCAGCCCGACATCCGTTACTGGTTCTTGAAGGACAACGGCCAGCGCGATGTATCGCTGATCGTCGCCGGGACCGACATCGACCTCATCAACGACACGGCGAACCAGCTCGCCAGCGAGATGCGATCGATACCCTTCATCGAGAACCCCGCGTCGACGGCCGAACTCGATCGGCCGGAACTGCGTATCGAGCCCAAGCGTCAGGTTGCGGCCGATCTCGGCGTTTCGACGGAGGCGCTGTCGGAGACGATCCGGGTCGCCACGCTCGGCGATATCGACGCCAATCTCGGCAAGTTCAACGCCGGCGATCGGCTCGTCCCGATTCGCGTCGAACTCGACGAGGCAGCGCGCAGCCGCTACGGCGTGCTGCAGGATCTGCGCGTGGCGACCGCGTCCGGCGCGACGACGCCGCTTTCGGTGGTCGCGGATTTCTCGATGAGTCACGGACCGACCGCGATCAACCGCTACGATCGCAAGCGGCGTGTGACGATCGAGGGCGACCTGCGTGGCGACGCGGCGCTGGGCGAGGCCGTGAAGGCGATTCACGCGCTGCCGACGGCGCGGAAGCTCCCGCCCGGCGTCAATATCGTCGAGACCGGCGACGTCGAAGTGATGTCCGAAGTCTTCGCGTCCTTCGCCGCGGCGATGGGCGCGGGCCTGATGATGGTCTATACGCTGCTCGTGCTGCTGTTCGGCAGTTTCCTGCAGCCGGTCACCATCCTGCTATCGCTGCCGCTGTCGATCGGCGGCTCGATCATCGCGCTGCTGCTGACGCACAAGGCGATATCGATGCCGGTGGTGATCGGCATTCTGATGCTGATGGGCATCGTCACCAAGAACGCGATCATGCTGGTGGATTTCGCGATCGAGGAGATCGGTCGGGGGACGCCACGATTGCAGGCGCTCGTCGAGGCCGGCCGCAAGCGCGCCAAGCCGATCGTGATGACGACCATAGCGATGGCGGCGGGCATGTTCCCCTCGGCGCTGGGGCTCGGCGACGGCGGCGGTTTCCGCTCGCCGATGGCGATCGCGGTGATCGGCGGCCTCGTGATGTCGACGCTGCTGTCGCTGGTCTTCGTGCCGGCGGTGTTCACGGTGCTCGACGACATCGGCCGCGTGTCCTGGTGGATCGCCAAGCGGTTCGTCGGCGCGACGGACGAGCCGCAGCAGCCGGCGCGTCCTGAAGTGGCGCCCCGACCCGCCGATCCTGCAGGCTTTCCCGCGGCGGCGGAGTGACGATGTGCGCACCCCTCGCCCCCTCGTGGCCCCTCGTGGGGGAAGGGGGCGCGCCCAGCCTGCCTAATGAGAAAAAAACAGCTTAGTTGTTGATCGCAGGGCTGCGGCGACCGCGGGCTCAGGCGAAGCGACCGAACTTCGCCGCCGACCTTCACCGTACGGACGCTGCGATTTCCTTCTGATATTCGTAATTTTTGGGTAGGCTCCCAGCCGAAAGGAGCCCGACCGAGACGCACCGATCTTGGACGCGCGTTCGATCTGTGAGATATTCTCTTTGAGAAAGGGCGGGGTCGGATGGATTTCGTCGACGACGAAGACGAGCGGCGGGAGATCGAGAAGGATTTCGCCGCCCTCGACATCATGAGCAAAGCGCGCTTCAACTTCGAGCGGCTGATCTGTGCGGCCAGCCGATCGCAAGACGAAGCGGTGCTCGAATCCTTGCGACTGGAGAAGATGTTCGAGTTCGCTCAATTCTTTTTCACGATCGACGCCCTGGGACTGAAGGGCCCCAACGACGCGGGCCTGCTGGCCGACCTGCACAACGACCAGCTCGAGAAGCTCCTGAAGGACAAGATCGCCTTGCGACGGCGTGGTCTTACCGCGGATCGTGTCCTGAAGGCGATCTTCACCTCCGACACCAAGCCGCGTCTGGAGCAAATCTGGCGGGAAAATCCTGGCGCTCTGGATCAATCCAATCTGGCGCGGTTCCTGGTCGCGCAAATGTCGTCCGAGACGACGCGCAAGCTCGTGGAAGCCAGCGCCGCCGCCGGATTCGTCAACCGAAGCCAGCATGTGTTCGGCGCGACGGTGGTCTCGTCCACGGGCGTCATGGAGAAGGCGCTCATCCAGTCGATGCGCGAAATGCGGCTCGCGATAAAGCAACTCTAGATCAGGAGGTCGATGTGCGATTGGAAGCTCTTTTTGCCGCGCTCGTCTTGTTCGGCGATCTCGCGGGACCGGCGCAGGCCGACCTGCGGGGTCAGCCGCAATTTTCCGCCGCGGAATCCCAAACGATCGCGCGCAACGAACTGCTCAACGCCGTCGTGGCGGCGGACCCGTGGCTCGTGCGCCGAATGCTGGACATCATCGCGCACGAGAACGCCCGAGGCGACGCGGTTCGGGGCACGCCCTCGCCGGTCGACCCGGATCTGTCGATTACGCCCCGCGACTGGCAGGGCATCGTCGAATGGAACGAACTGGTCAAGCGCGCGCGAGCCGAAAAGGAAGCACGAGAAAAACCAGCGCCCACCCCCTCCAGCCGCTCCGCGGAGGGTACGGTCGAAATGTTGGACATGTTGAAGAACGCGGCAAAGGCCAAGAAGGACGGCGCGGGGGTTCAGTGAGAAGCGGGCAAGACGACGCCGCTCCTTTCAACACCTATGACCCACTGCGAGGCGAAGTCGTGCATGGGGTCGGCCGGCTCCTGATGGGGCGCCGATCGCCGTTCGTCAGGTCCTGACCCGTTCGGCGGCATAGGCGTCGAGTTTGGGGACGCCGATCGCGCCGTTGTGCCGCAGGTCGGCCTCGCCGTTTAGCCTTCGTTTAGCCCTCGATCCGCGCAGGCGACGAAGTTCGGCTATGGTGAAGTGGGCTATGGACAAGCGCAAATCGCCTCCCTATAAACCGCCGTCCGAAGCGGCCCCGGGGATCCGGCGCCCAGGTAGCTCAGTTGGTAGAGCATGCGACTGAAAATCGCAGTGTCGGTGGTTCGATTCCGCCCCTGGGCACCAATAAAGTCAATGAC
>JBAQGU010000175.1:0-4408 GCA_049287975.1 Roseiarcus sp. | reverse complement strand
CGTTGCCGGGATTAAAGGCGGCCTTTTCGCTCAGCCTCTTGATGGTCCAGGTGGTGACGAGTTGGGTCACGCTGGGCGCCCTGGCGGGCTCGCTCGCCGGCGGCGCGCTCAGCGATGGGATCGGCCGCAAGCGCACGCTGCTGCTTGCTGGCGCGCTGTTCACTTTCGGAGCTGTCTTGCAGTGGTCGGCGTCCGACGCGGCGATCCTTGTCGTGGGCCGATTCATCGTTGGCATCGGCGTCGGCGTGGCCGCTGTCGCGGCGCCGCTCTATGCGGCCGAATTGGCGCCGGCGAACCTGCGCGGCCGTTTCATCTCCAGCTATCAGCTGGCGATCACTCTCGGCATCTTCCTGGCCTATCTGGTCAATGCCCAACTCGTCGGCGCCGAGCAGTCGGCGAGCGGCGTCTGGCGGACGATGCTCGGGGCCGCCGCCGGGCCGGGGCTGGCGCTCGTCCTGATCGCGCTGGTCGCGCCGGAATCGTCGCGCTGGCTGATGATGATGGGCCGCCGCGCCGACGCCGAAGCGGTCTCGCACAAGGTGGAACCCGATGTCGACGTAGGCGCGCATCTGGATGCGATCGAGTCGGCGTTGCGGAAGGACCGGGAGGCCGCCCCGTGGGGCGAGATTTTCCATTGGGAGTGGCGCCGTCCGCTGATGGTCGCGATCGGCCTCGCCGTCTTCCAGCAGATCACCGGGATCAACGCGATCATCTATTATGCGAACCAGATATTCGCGTCCGCCGGATTTGCCACCGAGGCCTCGCGAGCGATGGTCACCACCTGGGCGATCGGCGGCGTGAACGTGCTCGCGACGCTGATCGCGATCGCTTTCATCGATTACGTCGGACGGCGAAAGCTGCTGCTCGCCGGGCTGATCGGCATGGGCGCGAGCCTGGCCGTCGTCGGCGTGGCGTTCCGGTTCATCTCTCCGGAAGGCCGAGCTGTGGCGGGGCCGACGGCGCCGGGTGTCGTGACGGTCGCCGCGCTGATCGTTTTCATCGCGTCCTTCGCCTTTTCGCTCGGCCCGGTGGTGTGGACGGTGATCAACGAGGTGTTTCCCGCGCGCGTCCGCGGCCGAGGCGTCGCGCTCGCTACGGCGATCAACTGGGGATCCGCCTATCTGGTGAGCCAGTTCTTCTTGTCGCTCCAGCAGGCGATCGGCAGTTCGGCGACTTTCTGGCTGTTCGCATTGTTCTGCGCCGTCGGCTGGGTATGGGTCTGGAGCGTCGTGCCGGAAACCAAGCAGCAGTCGCTCGAGCAGATCCAGGAACTATGGACACAAAAGCTTCAGCAACCGATGCGAGGGTGACGCGATGAAGGCGACCGGCAAGCTCCATGATCTCGGCCAGAGTCTCTGGCTCGACAACATAACTCGTGACCTGCTGAACAGCGGCGCACTTGCGCGGTATATCGACGAGCTGTCAGTGACGGGGCTGACCTCGAATCCGACGATCTTCGATCATGCGATCAAGAATAGCGCAACCTACGACGACGCGATCCGCCGGAACGGGGCGTCGGCGAAGTCGGTGGAGGACCTTTTCTTCGGCCTGGCGCTCGAGGATCTCACCCGGGCGGCCGACCTGTTCCAACCGGTCTTCGCGCGCACCGACGGCGTCGATGGCTGGGTGTCGCTCGAGGTGTCGCCGCTGTTCGCTCATGACACGAATAGAACCCTCGCGGACACGAAGGCGCTCCACGGGAGGGGCGGGAAACCCAATCTGTTAATCAAGATCCCCGGAACGAAGGAAGGCCTGCCCGCGATCGAGGAAGCCATATCCGCGGGCGTTCCCGTCAACGTCACACTGCTTTTTTCACGCGAGCAATATGTGGCGGCGGCCGAGGCCTATCTGCGCGGCGTCGAGAGACGGATCGAGGCGGGCCTCAATCCGGCGGTCGGTTCTGTCGCCTCGGTGTTCGTGAGCCGCTGGGACGTCGCCGTGGCGGGGAAGGCGCCGTCTGAATTGGCCGACCGGCTCGGCATCGCCGTCGCCGGGCGCACCTATAAGGCCTACCGGGACCTGCTGAATTCGCCGCGATGGCTCCGGGCCGCGAACGCGGGGGCCCGCGCCCAGCGACTGCTGTGGGCCAGCACCGGTACGAAGGATCCCAAAGCGTCCGACATTCTCTATGTGAAGGCGCTCGCCGCGCCCTTCACCGTCGATACCATACCGGAGGGTACCCTCCGGGCCTTCGGCGATCACGGCGAGGTAGGCGATATCCTGGCGGCGGACGGCGGGGACTGCGAGGCGGTGCTCGCGAGTTTCGCCAAGGCGGGAATCGACATCGACGCTCTAGCGACCCGCCTCCAGGACGAGGGGGCGAAGTCCTTCGTCGAATCCTGGAAAGATCTCATGTCGCGAATTGAAGCGAAGAGCGTGGCCATCCGCAAGGCGGGCTGATACTACGAAGCTAGTCGATATCAGCGGTGATCGCCGGCATTCTGCGAGGACAAAGTCGATGAACATGTCGCCATTGCGCAAGCGCCCCGGTTGGATCGCCCTGGAGGCCCATCATCAGGCGATGAAGGGCGTGCACCTCAGGCGGTTATTCGCCGGGGACCCGAAGCGCGGCGAAAGGTTGGCAGTCGAGGGCGCCGGCGTGTACCTCGATTATTCGAAGAACCGGATCAACGACGAGACGATTGGCCTTTTGCTCGAACTGGCGCAGGAGTGCGGCCTGCGCGAGCGGATCGATGCGATGTTTCGGGGCGAAAGGATCAACGTCTCGGAAAAGCGCGCCGTGCTCCATGTCGCGCTGCGCGCGCCGCGCGGGGCTGAAATTCGGGTCGACGGACGGAACGTCGTCCCCGAAGTCCATGAGGTCTTGGACAAGATGGCGGATTTCGCCGGCCGCGTGCGCGGCGGCGGCTGGCTGGGACACACGGGAAAGCGCATTCGCAACGTGGTCAACATCGGCATCGGCGGCTCGGATCTCGGACCCGTGATGGCCTATGAGGCGCTCAAGCACTACAGCGAGCGGAGCATGAGGTTCCGCTTCGTCTCGAACGTCGATGGCACGGACTTCGCCGAAGCGACCGTCGACCTCGATCCCGCCGAGACGCTGTTCATCGTCTCCTCCAAGACATTCACGACGCTGGAGACCATGACCAACGCCCACACCGCGCGCGAGTGGACGCTGGCCGGCCTGAACGGCGAGGAAGCCGCGATCGCCAAACACTTTGTCGCGGTCTCGACCAATGGCGCGGAAGTGGCCAAGTTCGGCATCGACACGGCCAATATGTTCGGCCTCTGGGACTGGGTCGGTGGACGCTATTCGATGGATTCGGCGATCGGGCTCTCGACCATGCTCGCCGTCGGCGCGGACAATTTCCACGGCATGCTTGACGGCTTCCACGAGATGGACGAGCACTTTCGGACCGCGCCGTTCGCACGCAACCTGCCCGTGCTGTTGGGTCTGCTCGCCGTCTGGTACAACAACTTCTTCGGCGCGCAGACCGTTGCGGTGCTGCCCTACGAGCAATATCTGAAGCGCTTTCCTGCCTATCTCCAGCAGCTCACGATGGAGAGCAACGGCAAGCATGTGACCCTCGACGGAGCCTCGGTCGATTACGACACCGGGGTGATCTACTGGGGCGAACCCGGGACCAACGGTCAGCACTCGTTCTATCAGTTGATCCATCAAGGCACGCGGCTAATTCCGTGCGATTTCATCGCCTTCGATCATCCCCTCAACCCGCTCGGCCGGCACCACGACATACTGATCGCGAACGTTTTTGCCCAGACCGAGGCGTTGGCGTTCGGAAAGACCGCCGAAGAGGTCAAGGCGGAGGGAACGCCGGAATGGCTCATCCCGCACAGGCTGTTTGAAGGCGATCGGCCGTCGAACACGATTCTTCTAGACCGGCTGACGCCGCAGACGCTTGGCAAGCTGGTCGCGCTCTATGAACACAGCGTTTTCACTCAGGGCGCGATCTGGGGCATCGATTGCTTCGATCAATGGGGCGTGGAACTCGGCAAGGCGCTCGCTCAGCGCATCATCCCGCAGCTCGAGGATATCGCCGAACCCAAGCTCGAGCACGACAGCTCCACCAACAATCTGATCCGGCGCTATCGAAACGCCAAAGGAACGGGGTGACGCCGCTCGGATACGCGAAGGACCTTCGTGTGCTGCCGTTCGAAGGGGTGAGATTCGAAAGGCCCTGTATTGTAACTAGGCTCGTTCGGCAAGTCGATTGGGACTACATCGCTCAACCAGGGAGAGTTTTGGCATGCAACTGGGAATGATCGGGCTAGGCCGCATGGGAGCCAACATGACCCGTCGGCTCCTGAGAGGCGGCCACCAATGCGTGGTGTTCGACATGTCCGCGAAGGCGGTGGCGGAGCTGGCGAAAGAGAACGCGGTCGGCGCGGCCTCCCTGGCTGAGTTTGTCCAGAGCCTGACGAAGCC
>JBAQGU010000174.1:0-2548 GCA_049287975.1 Roseiarcus sp. | reverse complement strand
GGCGCGCACCGACTGGGTCAGAACGCCCAGCTGGATCTTGCCGAGAAAGAAAAACGGAGCGCCGACGACGATCGGGATGTATTGACTTATCTGACGGTAGAACTGAGTAAAAGCGGCGAACCGTTTGCGCACATGAACGATGCGCATATAATTGTCGAAAACGTTGGAGAAGCGCCGCATTGCGCTAGTCTTCTCGGCGTTCTCGCCGCCCAAGAGAGCGATTTGCTCGCTGTATTCACGCAGCCGAGCGAGACCAAAGCGGAAATCCGCCTCATAACGCTGCCGGTCGAAATAGAGCCTGACCAGCGGCCGCCCGATCCAATGCGCGATCGCCGTGCCGAGGCCGGCGTAGAGCAGCGCCGCCCAGAACAGGAAGCCCGGCACATAGAAGGAGGTTCCGGGCACGGTAAAGTTCGCCGATAGTCCCCACAGCACGATCGAAAAGGAGACGAGCGAGGTCACCGTCTGCAGCGCGATTACGGAATAGCCGTAAAGGCCCGTGCCGGCGCCCCCGCCGTAGATGAAGCCATAGATGTCGTCGGCGATGCGCTGGTCGGGGTTGTCCACAGACGATCCAGCCAACGCCATACGATAATGCACGCCGGAATCGAGCCAGCGCCCAATGTACAGAGCCGACAGCCAGCGGCGCCAGCGGACGACGAACGTGGAGGTCACGACATATTCGACGACGGCGCTCGCCACATAGACCGACGCCCACGGGACGAAGACCAGAACCAGCTGGCGCCAGAACTCGGGCTGATTCTTGTTCTGCATCGCGTTGAAAAAGTCGCGCGAGAAAAACGAGAGGCGGACGTCGATGGCGACTTGCGCCTGATTGACAAGGATCAGGAACACAAGCGTCGCGGTCGCCAAGCGGTTGCCCGCGATCGTGACGGCCGGAAGCGGCCAAGCCCGTACAACCGTCGGCGTGGCGTCGTAAAAATAAGGGTCCGCGATCGCGGTCATTTTTCGCACGATCGGAATGTACGAAATCGCGTAGATGAGCGATCCAAACAGCGCGACCGTGAGCGCGAGACTGTCGGGAGGCAGCAGGTCGGCATACGCCTTCGGCCAAACGCCAAGACGATTCGTTAGGAAGCACACGCCAAACAGGATAGTTTCGACCGCGAATATCGCGACGAATATACGCAGAAATATGGAAATGCCGGCCGCGCGAGACGTCGTGATGGCGCAGCCGATCGCGGCGGCCGCCAGAAAGAAGGCGTACGTGTCCGGGCGAAGCGCGCCGGCAACGAGCGTCGCCGCGGCAAACGCTCCGACGGCGTTAGCGAGACTTTTCATCATTCGATCCTTGTACAAGGTGGGCAGGCGGTGCGCGCTCGTGGTCCAGACTGTAAGACGTCGACCCGGGGTATAAGTGTTCGGTCTTGTGGTTTGAATGGGCTCATTATGGATACCATTTCAGTGACGGTAGCCGTGGGTGTAGGGGCCGCTTTCATGTTGTTGATAGCATCGTCTCTATGACTTGGCAGCTATGGCGCTATTGTGTTCATTGCAGCGTGGAGCGGCCTGGACCGCTGGGTTGGGCCGCCTGTCCGCTTCACGACGAGAGCCTCGATCCGCTTGTCGAAACCAAAAACGCAGCTCTCGATCGGTCGTGGGAAGCGGCCTCGACGAATTGCGCTATGATGGTCGCCCGCGACAAGATGCTCGCGGGTGATCTGTAGGCGCTCGAACGCACGCAGAAAGTCATCGAGAGCCAGGACGGCTATCGTGGCTTCGGCCATCCCGGGGGCGCAGCGCCGGTCGCCGATGGGGACGCCGAGCGCGGCTGTGACAGAGGACTTTGGAAGCTTGTGACCGTTTTATATCGCTACGTCTTCAGACGCCGGGCTTGCATTTTATGCTTACAAGCAAAAAATGACGGGGACCAAACCGCCTCGCAACGCCTTGAAAACACTCAATTGGCGACCAAAAACGGTTGGCGACCCTGGTCCGGATCGCTCCCCTTCGCTTCGCTCTGGCTCGCATGACAGAGAGCGCCATTCATCCGGCGCGAGCGGGTCGCCCGCGGCTGACGGCGGCAGGACGATCGAGGCGGCCGTGCGGCTTCCCTTCACTTTCGTTACGCGCGCCCTATTGCGCGCTCGCGACGCATTGCTTGACGTAGGTCTTGAGCTCTTTGCCGGCGAGTTTCTTGTCCTTACCCTCCTGCCGGCACTTGTCCGCTGCGGCAAGGTCGGGCCGCGCCTTGGCGAAGCAATCGGCGACGGCCGTCTTGCGGTCGTCCCCCTTGAGGCCTTGCGCCTTGGCGTCAGCGTTGCACTTCGCGCGGGCCTCCTTGGCGGACGGCTTGGCGTCGGAAGCGGGCGCCGCCGTCGAAGTGGCCGGCGCCGGCGTTGGCGTCGGCGCTGGTGGGTTTGTCGTCTGCGCGACGGCGGCCGCGCTGGAGAGGCCGAGTAAAAAGGTAGCTATGATCAGGCGTTTCATGGTGCGTTCCTTGATCCCAGTCGGTTTCGTGGGCGTCGCTGCGCGACGCGGCGAATAAACTGCGCCCGCCTGGCTGAATGCGGATTGAACGGTCGTC
>JBAQGU010000173.1:0-8789 GCA_049287975.1 Roseiarcus sp. | reverse complement strand
GACATAATGTGACGCCTTGTGGTGAATCGTGCTTTCACATACCATGTGTCACATACAGGTGTCGAGGACGCGAAAATGGATGACCGAGAGAAAATTAAAGATAGGCTTAGGAAAAAGGAGCAGGAGGTCCAAACCCTAGAGGATCGGTTAAGAACGGCGCGCACCTACATGCAGGCGCTTCAGGATGTTTTGAAGCTTCTGGATGGAGAGAAAAGCCAAGAGGCCGCACCCGCTGCGGAATCCGTTCTTAGGCCCGGAAGTTCCGTCTATAAGGCCAGAGAGGCCATTCTGAAGGCCGGCGCACCTGTGCACATCAATTCACTGACCGAGGCAATCGGAGGGGATGCCAGTCGAGAAAGCCGAATTTCCCTCGCCAGCTCGCTCGCCGCGTATGTGAGAAAGAGCGAGATATTCACGCGCCCGGCGCCTAACACGTTCGGACTCGTTGAGCTTGGCCACCAAACTGTCCCCGACGAGGAAGATGACGGGCCGCCTGCTGGGTTTGGGCAAATGGCCCCACGGACCACACCAAGGTAATACCGGGGGAGGCGGTCGGAACCCAAGCCTTAGCTGGCGACCTCTTTATCTTTGTATATCAGTTTAAAACTTCCCTCGAGCAATTGTAGCCAAAGCTTCCTTTCTGCCTCTGGCCAAATGTCCCCAGACTTTGGAAGGCGAGCGAGCAAGCCTAGGATAATTGGGTCAATTTCCCCGCCTCCGCCGCCATCAGAATGCGAAACACGCTTTTTTGTGCTACCTTCCTCATCCTTTTGTGGCCCGTTCCCTGGCTTGATGAAACGCCCCGTAGCCGAATCGATAAACCCGGCGAATACGGCTGACTTAGTGAATGTCTGCCGCGCCCGTTCCTTCTGCTTCGGCGAGACGCCAAGCTGTTCCATCTGACGCTCGATTGCAGCGGCGGGGGACAAAACGTTCCCCTTGTGCTGATCGTACATTGCCGCAAATCACTCGATATCGACGGACGCTGACCCAAAGCTAGCGGCGCCCTTCGTCCGCCGCCTTTTCGCACCGCGCTGGCGATCTCCTCGGCAAGGCCAGGGTCGATCACGGCGCGCCGAGAAGTGTCCGTCTAACCCCCTGCCCTCCACTCACAAGGAAGCGGGAGTTAACCACCACGGACCCGATCAAATTGAGCGACTCGGTCGACTACCCTTAGTCGTCGCGCCGCGGCTGGCCCGTCCCTACATCCGGAAAAGCCGCTCCGCGTTGGCGTGCGCTATCTTTTCCCTGTCGGCGCTGCTCACCGGCAGCCTATCCAGGAACGCACGCGCTTCGGACATGGATCCGTAGGGGTGATCGGCCGAGAACATGATTCTGTCGACCCCGACCTGGAGCAACAGGTCCAGGAACGTCGGGGTGAAGTTGAACCCGGCGAACGTGTAGTGAACATTCTCTCTGAGATAGGCGCTGATGGGTCGCTCGAGTTTCGTCATCGCCATGGGCATGACGTCGAGCCGGGACAACATGAACGGCAGCCCTTCGCCCATGTGGCCGATCACAAGCTGCAGTTCCGGATATTTGTCGAAGGCGCCGCCAAGGATGATGCGAATCACATGCACGGCGGTTTCGATATGCCACCCCCAACCTGGGCCGGCGAGCATTTCCGAAACCATCGGCGCGAAACCTCCGTAGCATGCGTCGATCACCGGTTTCGGAGGCTGGGTCGGGTGAAGGTAGATCGGGACGTGCAGCTGCTGGGCGCGCTCGAGGATCGACCAGAAAAATTTGTCGTCGAGATATCGACCCCGATGATGGCCGTTGATGACAGCGCCTTTGAATCCGTGCTCGAGGACCGTGCGCCCCAGTTCGTCGGCGGCGCGGCCCGGATCAGCGGTGGGGAGCGTTGCGAATCCAGCAAAACGAGTGGGATGGCTCCGCACGGCGTCCGCGAGACGGTCGTTCGATTCCCGGGCGAGCGCCACAGCCTCGGCCCCCTCGAGCTGTTCGGTTCCCGGAGACGTCAGCGATAGCACCTGCACATCGATGTTGGCTGCGTCCATCTCGGCGATTCGCTCGTCTCCGAGATCGCACAATTGTTCGAAGAGTTTCGCGGCTCGGCCGCCGAACCTCTCGGCTTGCTCTTTCAGCTTGCGCCCAGGGCCTTCGAGAAAGGCATCGCTGGCGTAATGTTCTTCGAGAGTTATGGTTCGCATCAGAACCTCCGCCAAGTTTTGATTGATCGTGCTTCGAAGGGCGTCGCACCCGAACCCACGATCTTTTCCAGCTCGCACGAAATCAGTCAGATGGCGATTTGCGGCAATTCGACGACGGGATCATCGGATTGAGCCACGTCTCGGGGTCGTGTAGGCTCTCCCGGGCGCGATGAGGGAAGACGAAATGCGGACGCTGACCGATGTTTCCGAGCTTCGGGCGCTCTATGGCCCGCCGATGGTGCTGGCCGTCAAGAAATCGCTTCCCCGGCTCGATCGCCATTGCCGCGAATTCATCCGGCTCTCGCCGTTCCTCTTGGTTTCGACCCAGGGACCGCACGGGGCGGATATTTCTCCCCGGGGCGATCCTTCCGGCTTCGTCGGCATCGAGGACGACGCCACGATCCTGATTCCGGACCGTCCCGGCAACAACCGCGTCGATACGTTGGAGAACATCCTGCACAATCCGAGGGTCGGCATCATATTCCTCGTCCCCGGGCTGACCGAGTCGCTGCGAATCAACGGCATGGCGGAGATCGTCGTCGGCGCGGAACTGCACCGTCTCGCCCATGGGAACCGGATTCCGAAGACGGCGATTCGCGTGCGCATCGAGGAAGTGTTCTTTCACTGCGCAAAGGCGCTGATACGCTCGAAGCTGTGGCAGCCCGAAACGCGCGCGCCCGCGGGATCGCTCCCTCCGCTCGGCGTGATCCTCGCCGACCAGATCGCCGGCGTCGACGCCGAAGCGGAAAGCGCCGCCATCGAGGAGGCCTATAGGACGACGCTGTACTGATAGGTACGGCCTCGCCGGCTGAGAACTCAGCCCCCCTACCCCAATATCTCCCGCGCCTCGATCTTCCTCACCCCCGCCGCCTCCATCCGCGCCCACGCGGCCGCGAGCGAGCCGTCGGCGTCGATCGCGCGGCAGGCGTCGTCGATCACGAACGTTTCGAAGCCTGCGGCGCGCGCGTCCAGCGCCGAATAGGCGACGCAGAAATCTGTCGCCAGGCCGCAGGCGAAGACGCGCTCGATCCCGCGCGCGCGCAGCAGCGCCGCGAGCCCCGTCGTCAGGCCGTCGGCCTCGGCGAACGCCGAATAGGAATCGACCATCGCATTCGCGCCCTTGCGCAATATCGCGAAGGCGCGGTCCTGGGTCTCGAGCGCAAAATGGACCAGGGCGCCCGGGGAACCCTGCACGCAATGATCCGGCCAGAGCACCTGATTGCCGTACGGCAGCTCCATCAAGTCGAACGGCTTGGCCCCCGCGTGCGAGGAGGCGAACGACGCGTGGTCCGCAGGATGCCAATCCTGGGTGACGACGACGCTTTCGAACTCGCGCGCGAGGCGGTCGACGAGCGGAATGATCGCGTCGCCGTCCGCGACCGCGAGCGCGCCGCCGGGCAGAAAGTCGTTCTGCACGTCGATCACGAGCAGAACGTCCTCGGCGGTGATGACGATAGGAGCCTCCATCTCAGCCTCCCCAGCGAGCCCTCGCGATCTCGCCAATGCGCTCGCGCTCGAACAATACCACGACCCCGAGCGAGAACATGAGCGGCACGATGAGATATAGCAACCGGAATACCAGAAGCGCGGCGATCACGCCCGCGCGCGGCGCGTCGGGCATCGCGGAGATGAACGAAAACTCCAGCACGCCGAGTCCTCCCGGCGCATGCGAAACCAGCGCGAGCGAGAACGAGACGAGAAAGACGCCGAGCACCACGATGAAGCCTGGATGGCCTGTCTCGGGCAGCGCGAAATAGATGATGCCCGCGGCGCCGATCAGCTCCAGCGGCGCCGCCAGCAACTGCCTCACGGCGATCGGCGGCCGTGGATAGACGATCTCGAAGCCGCGAATCCGCAAGGGTCGGAAATGCAACAGCGCGCCCAAGGAATAGAACCACGGCACCGCCAGCAGCGCGAGCGCGATCACGCGCGCGGCCCAGTGCGGCCAGGCCACGTAGCGCCGCAGCAGATCCGGATCGATGAGCAGGGTCAACCCGCCCAGCAACAGATTGCCGAGCGTGAAGGTGAGGGAGCAAAACGCGACGACGACGCCGACTTCCGCCGCGCTGAGCCCCTTGGTGGAATAGGCGCGATATCGAACCACGGCGCCGGAAAAGACAGTCGCGCCGATGTTATGGGCGAGCGCGTAGGTCGTGAAGGAGGTCAATGCGACGAAGCGCCAGCTCAAGCGATGTCCGAGATGCTCGAGCGCGATCTGGTCGTACCAGGCGAGCGCGGCATAGGCCATCACCGTCGAGGCGATGGCGAACAGCCAGTGCGAGGGAGAAATGGCGCGCACGGCGGCCGCGACGTCCGCGAGCGAGAGATCGCTCAATTCGCGGAGCAGCAGCCAGGACGTGAACGCCACCGCCCCAAGACCGATGATCGGCCATAGGACGTCCGCGACTCGCTTCATCGTGAATCCCGCTTCGAGGCGGGTTCGCGCCGCCCCGTCCTCCCTGCACGAGCGATGGGCAGTAGGCAATGGGCAGTAGGTTCGGGCGAGTGGCGAATGGCGAGTGAGAGTGGGCAGTAGTTTTTAGGTCTCGGGTGGATTGGTAGCGCAGATGGCGCCATTCGTTACTCGCTACTGCTACTTCCGACCGCCGTCGCCGCGGAGACGCCCCGGGCGCCGCCCAGATCGAGCCAGACGTTCGGATCGTCCTGCGCCTGCCGCTTGACGAAGCTGTATCCGGTCGCGTCCCAGGGTCGTACTTGATCGCTCAGATTGTCGAGCACGAATTCGCCCCGGTCGGTCTTGACGGTCAGGATCGCGTGACCTTCTCCGTCGAGATCGCGCACGATCGTCATCAGCAGCGCCTGCCGCGGGAAGCCCTGCTCGACGAGCAGCTTGCGCTTGTACAGGGCGTAGACCTTACAATCGCCCTTGCCGTCGATCGGATAATCCCAGTGGTCGACCATCGTGCCCCAATGCTCGAGATTGGTGATCGGCTCGATGAGTTCGTTGACGCGTTTGTTGACGTGCTGCAATGCCGTCCAGGTCTTCTTGGTCAATCGAACGTCGACGGGGCTGAGTTTGCCGAGCGAGCATTCCTCGGGGCGCCTGCCGCAGAAGTCGACCCAACCATAGGGCACGGAGGTCACGTGGCCGATCGGCGCGTAGGTGGATGCCGGCGCGCTGGTTTCGGATGCCTCGACCAGGCTGGCGAAGGCGACGCCGAACACAGTCGCAGCGGCTGCGGCGAAGGCAATACGCTTGAACATGAAGGTCCTCGGTCGGTTTCTATCCGAGGACTTTCGCCGTCGCGGATTGGCGGGCGCGAAATAAATTCGGTAGGATTTTACCGATGCGGCCGCTTTCGGACGTGGGTTTTTCTTAACGTTGACAGGTCGTAGCCTTCTTTTCGCTCGATATGTTACTTTCGCGGTCCGCCGATCTGGCCGCAGGCGATCGCGAGTTCACCCGGCCCTTTCGGGCGCCTGACCGTGGCCGGGGAAATGCAGCGGATTCTCCGATCGAACCGTGACGCCCCGAGATTTCCTCGCTAAAAGGATCGCGGCGGCCTCGCCGGAGCATCGGAAATCAAGGATCTTTCATGACGTCGCAGGCGAGCCCGTCTCGAGCCGATCCGTCTCGAGAAAGCCGTTCACCAGCGCCCGCCCTCGGGGCGATGAGCCTCTCGGCGTTTGGGATTGTGTTCGGCGACATCGGCACGAGCCCGCTCTACACGTTGAAAACCGTGCTGGACTATACCGGCCCGCATCCCTCCGTCGCCGACACGCTGGGCGCGCTTTCGCTGATTCTCTGGACCTTGTTCGTGATCACGAGCATAAAATACGTCAGCTTCGCCATGCGCATCGACAACGACGGCGAGGGCGGCGTCATCGCGCTGATGACGCTCCTCGGCGTCAAGAAGCGCCACCGCCCCGCGATCGTCTTCGCCGGCCTGTTCGGGGCGGCGCTGATCTATGGCGACGGCGCGATCACCCCGGCTATTTCGGTGCTTTCGGCGCTGGAGGGCATGAAGCAGATCGCGCCTTCGCTGCAGACCTGGGTGCTTCCGGCCGCGGTCGCGATCCTGGTCGCCTTGTTCGCGCTGCAGCCGCAGGGCACGGCGCGAATTGGCCGCGCGTTCGGGCCGATCATGCTGATCTGGTTCGTCGTGATGGCATTGCTCGGCATCTACGGCATCCTGCGGCATCCCACCGTCTTCGTCGCCCTCAATCCGATTTACGGCCTGAACTACCTCGCGAACGGGGACGGCACGGGTTTCCTCGTGCTTGGCGGCGTGTTCCTGTGCGTGACCGGCGCCGAAGCGCTCTATGCCGACATGGGTCATTTCGGCAAAGGGCCGATCCGGCTCGCCTGGAACTTCGTCGTCTTCCCCAGCCTGATTCTCAACTATGCGGGACAGGCGGCGATCGTGGTCGACGGCGCGCCGACCGAGGGCAACATCTTTTATAGTCTCTGCCCGGCGCCGCTGCTGACGCCGCTCATCGTCCTGGCGACGCTGGCGACCATCATCGCCAGCCAATCGATCATCACCGGCGCCTTTTCGATGACGCGGCAGGCGATGGTGCTCGGCTGGCTGCCACGATTGCGCATCAAGCAGACTTCGGCCGAGGGTTACGGACAGATTTACGTCGGCGCGGTCAACTGGCTCCTGATGATCGTCACGCTCGGCCTGACGATCGGCTTCGGCAAGTCCGACAATCTCGCCGCCGCCTACGGCATTGCGGTTTCGCTGACGATGCTGATCACCAGCGTGCTGTTGTTCATCGCAATGCGCGAGATCTGGGGCTGGCCGATCTGGGGCGCCGGTCTCGTCGCGGGGGCGTTCCTGATCGTCGACGGCGGCTTCTTCGCCGCCAACATGGCCAAGGTGCTGGAAGGCGGCTGGGTGCCGTTGGCGTTGGCCTGCGCCGTCTTTTTCCTGATGTGGATCTGGCACCGCGGCGTCGTCGCCGTGCATGAATCCGTTGTCGCCGAACTCATTCCGCTCGCGGACTTCGTCAAGCGGTTGCAGGCCGGTGACATCGCGCGCGTGCACGGGTCAGCCGTGTTTCTGAGCCGCGCCAACAATGAAACCCCGGCGGTCATGGCTTGGCATGTCAAGCAGAACCGGTCGCTGCATGAGAATGTGCTCGCCCTCACGCTGACGGTCGTCTCCACGCCGCGCGTGGACAACGCCAAGCGCATCACGCTGACGGAGGAATCGGAAAATTTCTGGCGCGCCGAGGTGAAGATGGGCTTCATGGAAATACCCAACATCGAGCTCATACTGACACAATGCCGGGCCAAGCACGCGCACATCAATCTCGACGACGTCACTTATTACGTCGGCCATGAAACAATCATACCGCGTGAGGACGGCAAAGGTCTGCCGCGTTGGGAGACGGCGCTGTTCGCCGCGATGGGCCGCAACGCGGCCCGGATCAGCGACTCCCTGCACCTTCCCCACGACCACGTCGTCGAGATCGGCCGCGAGATCGAGATTTAGTCACCCTTCCACCCTTGCGGGGCACGGCGGCCCCATAGCCCGTCGAGAGACGGGCGTTCTACGAACGCCCTATGGGGCCGGATGGGGGATCGAGCGGAGCGAGATGGCTCTGATCAGTCACCACGACCGGGATTTACTATCCATCATTGCTTCGCAGTGACGCCTTCCCGTGCTGAGGGGGTCAACGGGCCGCAGCCTGCTTCACCATCATCATCTGCCCGCGAATCTCGCCGGGTTTGTGTTCCGCCGTGTGGATGTTGAAATAGACCATGCCGTCGGCGAACGCCTTCGCCTGCACGTCGGTCAAGGTGGCTGTACCCTTGAATGGACTTTCCTTGGCGTCGACCGGCGCCATGATTCGGCGCATTGACCCCTGGCGCCGCCGGTCATTGGCGTTTCCTCATGATGATGGCGGCGAATGGCGGGTCGGAGTCCCGCTCCGCTAGAGGCATATCGTGGCCGAATGGCGCGAACGCGACGTTTCCGAGCGCAAATGTCCGGGGGGGCCAATGTCCCGCCGCGACGCAACCTCATCTCCCGAGAATTATGTCGATTCCCGACAGCACGCGCTCCAACTGCCGGCCGGAAATCCTGCCGGCGCGTTCGACGAGCTGACGCTTGTCGACAGCGACGAGCAGCGAAACATTCGCTACCGAGTCTTTTTCCAGACCCGTCGTCTGCTTTGAAAGCAATACGTTGCCAGGGGCGTCCCTCCATTTGAGATTGCTGGTCAACGGCACGCAAACGACCGTTCCGATCCGACTTCGATTGAGCGCGTCGCCTTGCACGACGACGACGGGGCGGCGATAGCCGGGAGCGGACCCTTGGGGCTCCCCCAGATCGGCCCGCCAGATGTCTCCCTGCTCAATCACCACTCGACGCGTTTCAGCACCCGGCGCGACGCCTCAGCGCCGAATTCATCCGTGTCGGCGCCGACAGCGTCCACAACCTCGTTCATCGCCCGGGTGACGGGGTCGGCGGCGTGACGACTGACAAATTCCCCGAGCGCGCGCCGGTAGAGCTCGCTTCGCGAGGTTCCGAACTGCTTCGCCAAGGCTTCCGCCTCTGCAAAAATCGGGTCCGGGATCGAAACAGCTACTTTCATACCTCTGGTATGACAACTCTAGACGCCGTCGTCAAGATGGCCATGGGC
>JBAQGU010000172.1:0-16293 GCA_049287975.1 Roseiarcus sp. | reverse complement strand
CTTTCAGTGGGTCAACCAAGCCGCACCCACGCGGTCAGCGACCGCGTCTACAACGACTCTCACCGCCGAACCTGTTCCCAGAGACCTGAACGCCCGGATTGCAAGACGGCGTCGGTGACGTAGTCGGTCGCGAGCGCCTCCCGGAACGTCGGGCTCGCCGACTTGCCGCCCGCGAGCGCCTCGAGGAAATCGGCGACCTGATGGATGAAAGTGTGCTCGTAGCCGATCTGTAGTCCCGGCACCCACCAGTGCTTCATATAGGGATGATCGCTGTCGGTGATATGCAACGACCGCCAGCCGCGAACCCGGCCTTCATCGCTGTGGTCGAAATATTGTAACCGATGCAGATCATGCAAATCCCACATGATCGAGGCGTCCGCGCCATTGATCTCGAGCGTGTACAGCGCCTTGTGGCCGCGCGCGTAGCGGGTCGCCTCGAATGTCGCGAGGGAATGGTTGTGAAACCGCGCGAGGAAAGCGCTGGCGTCATCGATCGTCACCGGCTCGACTTTGCCGCTGATCGTGTGGCTGCGCTCCTTGATGAAGGTCTCGGTCATCGCCGTCACCGTGTCGATCGGCCCGTTCAGCCACATCGCCGTGTCGATGCAATGGGCCAAGAGGTCGCCCGTGACGCCGCTGCCGGCGACGCTCGCGTCGAGCCGCCAGAGTCCCGCGCCGCCCTGCGGCAGGTCGGCGGAAATCGTCCAGTCCTGAAGGAATTTGGCGCGATAGTGAAAGATGCGCCCGAGCCGCCCCTCGTCGACCAGTTGTTTGGCGAGCATGACCGCGGGAACGCGGCGATAATTGTACCAGACCATGTTCGGCACGGCGGCGGATTCGACGGCCGCGGCCATCTTCTCCGACTCGGCGGCGTTGCGCCCGAGAGGCTTCTCGCACATCACCATCTTGCCCGCCGCGGCCGCAGCTATGGCGATCTCGGCATGCGTGTCGTTCGGGCTCGCGATGTCGACGAGGTCGACATCCGCGCGCGCGATCAGCTTGCGCCAATCCGTCTCAAAAGACGTAAAGCCCCAGTTCTCAGCGAACGCTTCCGCAGATGCGACGTTGCGAGCGCAGACCGCTGTCAGGACGGGCTGGTATTCGAGGTCGAAGAATCTGTTGACCTTGCCGAAAGCGTTCGAATGGGTGCGGCCCATGAAACCGCAGCCGACCACGCCGATCCCGAGCTTCTTCTTCGCGCGCATCGTCACTCTCCGAAACGGGGATTACTGACGCCAGCCGTGGGCGTCGCGCACTTTGATCATCGTTCCGAGGATGTCGTTCCACGTCCGCTGGCGCGTCATGGTCTCATTCGGGAACATGCACCCGTCCCAGCAGATGTGTTCGAATGCCTTCGTGAGCGCGCCGGTCTCGTCGCGCAGCCAATAGCCCGCGTCGTGGACGATATCGAGCTTGCCGTTCGGATCGTCGACCGTGCAGTGACGGCCGGTCTTGTCATGCGTACCCGAGCCTTTGACGGTGGCGTCGTTTTGCGCGACGTGAAAATCTATCGTCCAGGGACGCAGCGCGTGCGTCAATCCCTTCAGCGCGGCCTCGAAGACTTCTCGGTTCTTCCAATCGAAATCCTCGGGGAGGATGCGCTCGTCGGGAGCGTTATAGCCGAGCGTGTAGAGCAGCGTATGCGCCATGTCGGCCTGAAAACCGAGCGTCTTCGGGCGCCCCACGGTCTCCAGCAATTCGACCATGCTCTTCCAGCCGTGCATGCCGCCCCAGCAGATCTCGCCTTCCGCCGCCAGCCGCTCGCCATAGGCTTCGGCGATGTCGCAAGCCTTGCCGAACGTCTGCGCGATCAGTTTCATATTGGCGGCCGGATCCTGCGCATATTCATGGACGCCGGTCGCCGAATCCACGCGAACGACGCCGTAGGGACGCACGCCGAGATCGCGCAGCTGCTTGCCGATCCGGCAGGCCTTCTCGACCATCGAGACGAAACGCTCGCGCTCCTCGGCGCTACCCATCGCGGAACCGCCGCCGACGGGCGGCCAGACTGGCGCCACCAGCGAGCCGATGGCCAGACCCTTGGATCCGATCATATCGGCGAGGCGCCTGATATCGTCGTCGCTCGAGTCGATGCTGGTGTGAGGGTCGGCGAGAAAGAGGTCGACGCCGTCGAACTTGATGCCGTCGACGCTCGCCGCCGCCGTCAGATCCAGCAACGTCGTCAGTCCGATCGGCGGTTCCGCGTCGCCGCCCTTGCCGACGACGCCCGGCCACATCGCATTGTGCAGTTTCGGCCAATTGTTGCGCTCCGCCACGATCGTTCACTCCCTTGACGACGAGTTTCCCGCACCCGCTTTGTCAGCGGTTGCATGCGCTCGACGATTGCCGGTTCAGTCGTGACGTAGTTTATTGAAATATTGGCTGCACGCAAGCATGCTAGGGGTCTCGAACGGTTCGAGGGCGCCAGCCCGCGAATATTCCTGGGGCTCGGTAAAGGAGGAAACGATCATGACTTCCATCGACGTCGACAAGGTCGCGACGCACAGCTTCGACTGGGGCGTCATCAAATGGCTGGTCAGCCCCGACCAGAACCCCGGAGCGAAAATCACTTTCGGGGAAGTCGTGTTGCTGCCCGGACAGGGTCACGTGCGCCACAACCATCCGACCTCGGAGGAAATCCTTTACGTTCTGTCCGGCGTCGGAGAGCAGATGGTCGATGACGCGCCCCCGTTCGTCGTGCGCCCCGGCGATACGATCTACATCCCCACCGCCATATTTCACTCGACAGTCAATAAAGGTTGGGAACCGCTCCGCCTTTTGGCCCTCTACAACCCCGGCGGAGCCGAGCGCGCGCTGATCGATCTGCCGGACTACCGGTCCACGCCCCCCGGAAAGGTCCTCGGGCTACACCGCGCCGATCCCTGAGGGGTTCGGCAAGCCGTCACGAATGGGTGATCCTGGTGCCGAGCACGGCGAGACATTCGCGCATGAACGCGGCAAGGCCCGGCCAGCCCTTGGCCGAGACGAGATTGCCGTCGACATGGGCCTCCGTCGGGGCGACGTCGACATAAACGCCGCCGACGGCGGTGATCTCTGGCTCGCAGTATTCCAACGCCGCGACGCGCTTGCCGGTCAGAACGCCCTTGACCGCCATCAGCACCTGCGCCCCATGGCAGATCGTGAAGATGGGTTTGCCGGATTCGTGAAAGTGTCTGATGAACCTCTGCACGTCCTTGTCGATGCGGATGTATTCCGGCCCTCGCCCGCCCGCGACATAGACCGCGTCGTAGGATTCCGGCTCCACCCTCGCGAACGTCGCGTTGAGGGTGTGGAGATGCCCGGGCTTTTCCGTATAGGTCTGATCGCCCTCGAAATCATGCAACGAAGTCTTGATCTTGTCGCCCGCCTTCTTGCCGGGACAGACGACGTGCACGACATGGCCGACGGCGGTCATGGCCTGCTCGAACACGAATATCTCGTATTCCTCGCTGAACTCGCCCGCCAGCATCAATATCTTCTTGCCCATCGCCGGTCCCTTCCATCGCGCCGAGAAGAGCCGCCTCGCGCTGTCGGACATGTTACGTTTTTGGCCGCTGTCGTCAATCGATGACCGTGGAATGCGCTGCGACACGACGCAGGGAAGTCGAGGCGGCGATGCCAGAGGCGGAAGCCCTCGGTTCGCGGAGGCGCTCGTCCAATCTCTCGGCTGCTTTCACAGGATCGCGCGCCGTCTGAGCCTATTTCGCGGGAGCTTCCTCGGCGTTCTTCGTATCGACGATCCGGTTTTTTACGAGGAAGCGGACGCCGTGCGCGTACGCGTCGTCAGTGTCGCCGCGAATCTGGCCGCTGGCATGGACGATCACATCGCCGGTGGCGACGTCGAAAATCCAGATGTCCATGGTTGTGATGAGCGTCGATACTTTATGCACAAAGGGCACGACCGCGACGGCGGCGCCCGCCTCCCGAGCCACGGGCAGGAAGCAATTTCCGCAATTGTACCGCGGCGACGTCGCCTTCACCTCCGCCGCCAGCGGCGTCAGATCGACCGGCGAGAAAAGCTCGGATTTCGCTAGCGATTCGGCGAGAACTCGCGTCGCCATTTCGAGCCGGGCGTCGCGTCCGGCACTCGATTGTTCGCCCGACGTATCAAATATTTCGAAAGGAAAGACGGCGGCGGATGGCGCGGCGAGAGCCGAACCGCCCGTTGCGCTCACAACGAACAGTATCGCCGCCGACGCCCGACGAATCATTCGTGAATTCAACACGGGAGCGTTCCAACGATCGGTCGCGGACGTGAGCGTTGCGGGCTCGCTGCACGTGGACGTCCGCAGCCAAGTGAGAAGCGTCAGCTCTTGGCGGAAGCGTAGGCGGTGACTTCCATGCCGAGGCACACTTCGACGACGACGGGTGCAGTCCAAGACATTGTTAAACTCCATTGGCTTGTGAACACGGTGATCGGTTCCGACCCGTGTGGTGGACGATTATAGCCGCGTCCGATCGTCCTACAAAGTTCAATAATTCGAAAACCGCAAACGTAGAAATTCCCGAAGGCAGCGGGAGAAACTCCCGAAGGAGCGCGGCGATAGTTCAAATCCGCTGGCGGTTCCCGTCGACGCGACCTCACAAAAGAGGCGAGCTACGACGACAACAACGCGTCAGATGTCCCGTTTGCGTCTATCGCTGCAGCTCCATCGCTCGACCGCCCAGTCGGGATGGTCGCCAATCCATGCGGCGATCAGGGGTTGCGCCCTGGCGCATTGCGCTGGCGATCCGTCCGAATCGAGCGGAATACGCCTCTCCTCACAGACGATAGGACTCGAAAGCGTACACACGGTCAAGATGATTTCGACATATCCCATTCGCGTCCCCCGATCTCGTCGGGCCCAATCAGCTAGTTCGGCGCGTCGTTCAAAATGATGGGATATTCACCTCTCCCCGCGAAGGGGCGGGGAGAGGAGGAGGGGCCCATTTTCGGCGACGCGCGGAGCGAGTTTCCTTCGCTTCGTGGCGATGGCAGCACGTCGGGCGTAACGCGTCAATTCGTTATTGGTCTTCGCGAAAGGCAACCTCGAGGCCAGCCTATAGTTTTTCGCTGTCCAAACCCAGGGCGGCGCGCAATCTGAGGGTCGCTGCCGGCTCGACTTCGACGCCTGTGCGATCCGCGAGCGCGAGCAACCGAGAAATTTCCTGATCGGCAATTCGAAAATGGGGAGCAATTTCCGCCAACGGCGCGAGCACGAACGCGCGTTCCGCGATTCGCGGATGCGGCGCCTTCAAGTCGGGCTCGTCTATTCTCGAGTCGCCATAAGTCAATATGTCGATGTCGAGCGTGCGCGGTCCCCAGCGCTCCAAGCGGCGGCGCCCCATTTTTTGCTCGATTTCGAGACACAGGGCGAGCAGCGCTCGAGCCGACTGATTGGTTTCGACCAGGGCGGCCATATTGAGAAAGGAGGGTTGGTCGAGTTTGCCCCAAGGGGGCGTACGATAGATCGCCGACGCGCGCCGCAACGAAACGCCCGGCGCCTGGCTGAGACGTCGCAGCGCGTCGATGAACGAGCCCGCCACATCGCCGATATTGCCACCCAGCCCGAGAGAGGCCTCCACCATGGGGTCGTTCGCCACGTTTCAACTCTCTCTCGAGGCCGGCGGCTCGAGCCCTATTGCGTTCAAGACCTGCATCGCCTCGACATGCGCGGCCACGTCGTGAACCCGCAGAACGGCCGCGCCGTTGATGACGCTCACGATGCCCGCGGCGATCGAAGCCACGACGCGCTCGGCCGGGATTTTCTGGCCCGTCACGGCCCCGAAAGTCGACTTGCGCGAGACCCCGAGCAAAATCGGACAGCCGAGCACGGTGAGTTCGCGCAAGCGGCGAACCGCCTCGAGGTTCTGCGCCTTGGTCTTGCCGAAACCAAAGCCCGGATCGATCAAGATTCGGCGGCGCTCGACGCCGGCCGCGAGCGCGATTTCGATCGATCGGACCAGGAAGGCGAGGATGTCGGCGACGATGTCCAACTCCGGATCGATGCTCGTCCGATTGTGCATCAGGACGACGCCCACTCCAGTGTCGGCGACGACGCGGGCCATTTCGCGGTCATATTGAAGACCCCAAACGTCATTGACGATGGACGCGCCCGCCTCGATCGCGGCCGCGGCGACGCGCGCCTTCATCGTATCGACGGAGATCGACGCCGCCACCCTGCCGTGAAGCCCCGCGATCACCGGGATCACACGCGAAAGCTCCTCGTCCGCCGCGACCGCGACGGCGCCCGGCCGGGTCGACTCGCCGCCGATATCCAAAATGGCGGCGCCTTGCGCGGCAAGGCTCGCCCCATGTTCCACCGCCGCGGCGGTTTTAGCGTAGACCCCGCCATCGGAAAACGAATCCGGCGTCACGTTCACAATGCCCATGATCGGGATCGGTGAGCCCAGCTCGAGCGACTTTCCGTGCGGCAGATTGAGCAGCAACTTGCGAAAAGTCCCATCGTTGGAAGGGCAGGACAAATTCTTCAGCGACAAGCTAAGCCGATCTCGGAGTCCGCGCAAGCAAGGCGTCGCCGCGAGTGGCCTATGTCCCGGCCGCGCCAGCGCCGCGTCGCGCGAGAAAGCCGCGGGCGGGATCGTAAGCGATGATCGCGCCCGTTAGGAATACGGCTGTGCAGCCCGACACGACGGCGAGCGCGCTCCAGGAAACCTGGCCGTAGAGAGCGAAGCGGATCAGCTCGGTGGCGTGCGTGAACGGATTCAGCTCGCAGACATAGTAGAGAAATGGGCTCGATTCCTTCACGCGCCAGAGCGGATAGAGCGCCGAGGACGCGAAAAACATCGGAAAGATCACGAAGTTCATCACGCCGGAAAAGTTTTCCAGTTGCTTGATCAACGACGAGATCAGCATGCCGAGCGAGCCGAGCATCAGGCCGCTCAGCATCAGCGCCGGAATGATCGCGAAATAGCCGATCGGCGGCGCCTCGATTTCCCAGAAATAGGCGATCACGAGATAGGCGTAGACCTGCAGAATCGAGACGATCGTCCCCGCCAAGAGCTTCGACGACAGCAGGAACCAGCGCGGGAACGGACTGACCAGCAATGTGCGCATGCCTCCCGTCTCGCGGTCGTAGACCATCGTCAGCGAGGACTGCATGCCGTTGAAGAGCTGAATCATCGCCATCAGGCCGGGCGTGATATAGACCTCGTAAAGAACGTAGGTTTCGTATGGCGGAATGATCGATACGCCGAGCACCTGCCGGAACCCGGCCGCGAAGATGAACAGCCAGACGAGCGGCCTCACAAGCGCCGAAACGAACCGTTCGCGCTGGTGAACGAAGCGCAGGCCTTCGCGCCAAACGATCCCCTTCAGGCAGATGAAATACTGCGGCAACGTGAGGTCACGCCAGGGATCGCTCTCGACGGCGCTCATGCGGCGGCGCCCGTCTCGTCGGCGGCCGAGTCTTGGGTGAGAAGGCCGAACACGCCGGCCAGATTCCTTTCACTGCTTCGGGCGACGATCTCGTCGATCGGCCCCTGCGCGAGCACGCGGCCGCGATGCAGGATCACGACGTCGTCGCCCGAGGCGGCCTCGTCGATGAGATGCGTCGCCCAGAGCACGCCGATGCGCTCCTCCCGCTGCAGGCCCCGCACGTGTTTCAGGATGGCCGCGCGCGCCTTGACGTCGAGACCCACGGTCGGCTCGTCGAGCAGAAGCAGACGCGGCTTGTGCAGAAGCGCGCGAGCAATTTCCACCCGTCGCATCTGGCCGCCCGACAGCTTCGCGACGCGTTCATGCAAGCGGTCGGCGAGGTCGACGCGCGCGAGGGCCGCACGAGAGCGCAACAGCGCCTCACGACGCGCGATGCCATGCAGCGCGGCGTGGTAAACCAGGTTCTGCTCGACCGAAATATCCGCGTCGAGGGCGCGCGACTGAAAAACGACGCCGAGTTGGCCGAGCGCCGCGCTCGGCTCCCGCGCGACGTCATGGCCGTAAATCGAGATCCGGCCCTCGCGCGTGGCATAGAGACGCGTGATCAATGAGAACAAAGTCGACTTGCCGGCGCCATTCAGACCCAGCAAGACCGTGAAGGACCCTGGCGCGACGGCGAAGCTGACCCTCTCGAGCGCGCGTCGTGGGCCATAGCGATGACCGACGCCTTGGAGATCGAGAGCGGGGGTTGAACTTTGGGCCGTCATGCTCATGACTCGGTTCCGTCTCTCCGACGCGCTTGGCGGCGAAGGACGGAGCGCTCCTCCTTCAGGCGTCCCCCCGCGGCCATTTCGTTCATGGGTCCGCTCGCCCGGATAATCTCCGATCCCCTATTGACTTGATGTCCCGACATTCGAATGGTTCTTGAGGACCTCTCGGCGTAGGCGCGCGCCGTCGTGGCCGAGATGCCCTGGCGTTGAAGCGGGACTACGAGGATGGCCTCTGGGCGGCCATGGGTGACAAGGTCATCGCGGAGGTGGGACATGTCGAAAGCTTTACTCGGAGCGGCGTTGCTATTGGGCTGCATTTCAACGAGCGCGAGCGCGAAGGACACGCAGTTCTGGAACCTCACCGCAAATACGATCACTGCGTTTCAGCTCTCTCCGGCGGGCAAGGACGATTGGGGTTCGGATCAGACCGCCAACGACAACGATCACAGCGTCGATCATGACGAGCGCTTGAAGATCACCGGGATCAAGTCGGGCGTCTATGACGTCAAATTCACCGACAAGACCGGCCGCGCTTGCATCCTCAGGGATATCGCGGTCAAGGAAGGCGCCGTCTTCTCGATCGACGAGAAGAAGACCAAGGCCTGCGGCAAGTAAGGGGCGCCCCGAAATCACCGCGGTTCTACGTCCAACGCGGCCGATCCTCCCATGCGCCGATAGACGAATGGGGGCGGCGCGACATGCGATTCCGCTTCCGCGAGGGCCGCGAAGCGCGCGTGATCGGAAGAGAAATGACACGCCGGATCGGCGGCGGCGGCGTCGCCGGAAACCGCGAAGGCCTGACAGCGGCAGCCGCCGAAGTCGATCTCGCGCCGGTCGCAGCTCCGGCACGGCTCCTTCATCCAGTCCGTGCCGCGGAACGCTTCGAAGGCTTCGCCCCGGCGCCAGATGTCCGCCAGCGGGCGGTCACGAACATTGTCGAAGACGAGCCCCGGCAAGGTCTGCGCGGCATGGCAGGGCAACACCCGCCCCGACGGTGTGACGACGACGATAGACCGGGCCCACCCGCCCATGCAGGCCTTCGGCAGCGTCGCGTAATGGTCGTGAGCGACAAAGTCGAAATTGAGCACTCCCGCCAGACGCTTCTTCGCTTCGTCGACGATTTCGACTGTCGCCAGGAATTTCTCCCGGGTGGGAATCAGCGCGGCGCGATTCTTCTCCGCCCAGGCATAAAATTGAATATGCGCGATCTCGATTCGTTGCGCGCCGACTTCAGCCGCGAAGTCGATGATGCCGGGCAAGTGGTCGATGTTTTCACGGTGAATCGGCGCGTTGATGGTCAGGCCGAGGCCGAATTCGCGCGTCCAGCGCGCGACGTCGCGTTTCTTGGCGACGCCGCCTTTGTAGCCGGAGATCCGATCGGCGTTTTCCGGAACGACGTCCTGGACCGAAATCTGGACGTGGTCGAGCCCGATGGCGGCCAGGCGCTCGAGATGTTCGCGGGTCAACAGGACGCCCGCCGTGACGAGATTGGTGTAGAGGCCGGCGTCCATGGCGTGGGCCAGAATCGCATCGAAGTCGCGCCGCGCGGTCGGTTCGCCGCCGGACAGATGCAATTGCATGACGCCGGCGGCGGCCGCCTGCCGGAACGTGGCGCCCCATTCGTCGGCGCTCAATTCCGACGCGGCGCGCTCCAGTTCGAGCGGGTTGGAGCAATAGGGGCATTGCAGCGGGCAGCGATGGGTCAATTCGGCCAGCAAACCCGCCGGTCCGCCCGCGAAAGGATCGTAGGACGTCGCGGTCCGGGAAAGCGGCGGCGGCGCGAATTCGTCCGGCCCGTCACGCAGCAGGCGCTTGTCGGCGAGCCCTTGCAAGAGCTTGACGACGTCCTTGGCGATCACCTCGGCCGGCGCCGAATAGATCGTCGCGAGTTCCGAGACGATATCCGCGACGCGACGCTCACCATCGCACAACTTCAGCACCGCTGCGCCGATCGCATCGACTTCATAGACGCGCTCCGGCGCGAGTATGACCAGTCGTCGCCTCGTGCGATCCTGGTGCAGGCGCGCATAGCGGGGGAAAGTCGGTCTCGACTCCTCGCCGATCGCGAAGCGCCGCTCGGCACATGAGTTATTCATCAGTTTCCTCCGGGCAGAAAGCCCTTTGCGGGATAACGCCGGACTCCAGATGGGGTGGCTCGGCGCGAACCGCCACCGCAGCACGCCGTATTTAAACTCCGCATCGCGTCCTGTGGGCCCCGGCGACCGGCGGCGCGCCGCCGGGACCAGCGCGCGAGCCCTCCGCACGCTTCATAGCTCAAACCCCATGCCGTCCTCTCCGACCAACCAGCCCGCGGCGTTCGCGGCCGCGCGCTCGGGCGACCGAGCGTCGAGCACAGGGTTGGAGTTATTGATGTGGATGAACACCTTTCGTCGGATATCGAGACCCGACAAAGCCGCGATCGAGCCGTCCGCGCCGCTCATGTTGAGGTGGCCCATCCGCGAGCCGGTCTTGGGCATGAGATCCTGCTCGATCATTTCGTTCTCGCTCCAAAGCGTGCCATCGAAATAAACCAGCGCTGCGCCCTGGAGACGACGGGCGAGCGACGGCTCGACGCGCGCGCAGGCGGGAATGTAGAAAAAGGACTTGCCGCTCGCCGTCTCGATGATGCGCAGGCCGACCGTGTCGCCCGCCTGGGTTCCCAAATCCGCGGCGCTCGCGTCCTCGAGGTAGAGCGCGACCTTGCCGAGCGCTACGAACGCCTCGACAGCCAGACCGAGCTCTACGCCCGCTCCCTCGATCGACGCTGGCGCCTCGAATAGTAATTCCAGCCGCGCGACGAGATCGGGCGCGAGAACGTCGAAAATCCGGTTTGTCTTCAGCGTCTCCAACACCCGCCGCGACGCGTAGACGCTGAAGGCCTGCCGCTCCCGCAGATTGAGCAGGCCGGCGATAGAATCAACGTCGCCGTTGGTGAGGACGACCGCCTTGATCGGGCTCGCCCTGGCGCTATTGTCGGCCTTCGGAGCCAGCTCCGGATTCATGGCGATCTGTTGACGCAGATCCGGCGAGGCGCCGAGCAAAACCCAATTGGCGCCATCCGCGCTGACCGCGAGAGAGGACTGGGTTCGAGCGGAAAATCCGGGCGTGCCTCCGCGAACGGCGCGGCAATTCGCACAATTGCAATTCCATTGCGGGAAACCGCCGCCGGCGCCAGATCCGAGGATTTTTATCAGCACTTCGCATCGCCTCCGCGTGCCTCGACTATCGGTCGAGCGTCGCGAACCTCCCTTTGGCCGAGTAAGAGCACGCCGTTCCCGACGAAACAAGGGCGGTCCCGCGGAATGCCGTGCGTCGCCGCCTCACCGCGCCGCCGCGATTCGCGCCGCGATCCCTGCCGCGGCGTCCCTAGTCAGTCGCCGCCTCGGATCGGCGATCTCGATCCGAGCCAGCAGCCGGGCCGGGCCGTCCGAAAGGACGTGGACGACGTCGGCAAGGCGAATCGCGGCGTCGATATCGTGGGTCGCGAGCAGCGTCGTCATCCCGCGCGCTTCGACGATATCGGTGATTTGCTCCACGAGCGCCGCCGCGGTCGCCGCATCGAGCGAGGCAAATGGCTCGTCCAGGAGCAGCAGATCGGGATGGACCGCCAAGGCGCGCGCCAAAGCGACGCGGCGCGCGAGGCCGAGCGACAATTCGTTCGGGAAGTGCTGGCGATGCTCGGACAGGCCCAATGCGGCGAAAAGCGCGCCGAGCTCCGCGTCCCCGATATCGGGGACGACTAGCCGCACGTTGTCCTCGACACAGCGCCAGGGCAGCAACCGCGGCTCCTGAAAGACGACGGCGAGGCGGACAGGCTTCGGGAGCGCGACAAATCCTTCGAAACGCGTGTCGAGCCCGGCAATGATCCGCAGCAGCGTCGTCTTGCCGCAGCCGGACGGGCCCACGATCGCCCCGACTTTTCCTGTGTCCAATGCAAATGAAAGCTCGCCGAGCGCCTCGCGCGTGCGGCCAGCCGCGCTCGAATAGGCCTTCGACTTTATGGCGACTTCAAGCGGTGCGGAGCCGCCAACTCGAGACATGACGTTCAAACGGTTGCACCACGAAGGTTTCGATCGTCAACATGATGACGACGAAGGGAAGCGCGTAGGCGAGCAGCAAAGTCATATCGAAGAGCTGGAACGCGATGTTGATTTCGAAGCCGATTCCGTTGGACCGCCCCAGCAGTTCGACGATCAGCACTATTTTCCAAACCAGCGACAGGCCGGAGCGCGCAGCGGCGGCAAAATAGGGCGCGAGCTGCGGCGCGAGCACATGTCGCAGCCGCGTCGCGTAGGGGAGGCGAAAAACATCCGCCATTTCGTCCAGTTGCGGGTCGAGCGCGCGCGCGCCTTCGCGCAAGGTGACGATCGCGTTCGGTATCTTGTTGAGCGCGACGGCGCCGATCGCAGCGATTTCGTTGAGGCCGATCCAAATGTAAGCCAGGACGATTATCACCAGCGCGGGCAGATTGAGCATTAGCAGCAACCAGGGGTCGCCGAGCCGGTCGACGATGCGGTCGCGCCCCATCGCGAAGCCGATCGCGGCGCCGATCGCCATGGCGATGGTGAAGGCGGCTGCGACTCGCAGCATCGTGACCCCGAGGTTGAAAAACAGAGCGCCCGACAGCGCTTCGACCACAATCCGGTGCAGCACGTCGACCGGCGCCGGCAGATTGCGCGGACCCGCAAACAGCGAGCCGATCTCCCAGCACGCGACGAGGGCGGCCAAAGACAGCAGCCGCAGCATACGCTCTAGCCTCCCCCTTGGGGCTTATAGAAGGTTCCCGGATCGAGATCGTGCGCCGAGCCCACGAGTTCCGCGCCGCCGATCTCGGCTAGCGCTTTGAAAAGGATCCGTGCGTCGGCTTCTTCTTCGGCGATCGGGCGGCGCGGCACGCCTTCGCTATAGCGCTTGCGGTAGATCGCCGCGGCCCTCGGGTCTTTCTGACCGATTCGGGACATGATATCGGGCCATAGCGCATCGTCCGTCGCCAATATCTCCGTAGCTTGCCGCATGATATCGAACAGCTTCGCCAGCATTGCCGAATTCTTGGCGGCGAAACTCCCGTCGAAGGCATAGCCGACCATGGCGACCGGGCCCGTGGCGCCGAGGCCCTTCTCGACGTCCCTGATATCGACGAGGCGGCGGAATCCACGCAGCTCGAGAGCGGCGCAATAGTTCCAGTATTGCAATGTCGCGTCGAGTTCGCCTTGCGCCGCTTTCTCGGCCAGCAACGGTGGCGCGCCGAAGACGATGCGCGAGCGGGCGCCTATATCGACTCCCGAGCGTTTGGCGAAGGCTTGGAGCAGGAGCCAGCTCTTGTCCAGTGGGCCGCCGGCGACGCCGACCGTCTTGCCATCGAGGTCGGCGAGACGGGAGATCGGACCGCCGTCTTTCACCATCACGGCGCCGACGGCGCTGGAATAGGGCGCAAACGTCAAGTTGCGTCCGAGGCCTCGCTCGCGCGACACCCAGAGCCAGTCCGACAAGACGATATCGACCGAACCGCCTGAGATCGCGATTTTGGCCGCATCGGTATTGGCGAGATCGATGATCTCGAGGTCGAGTCCGGCGCTCTTGTCCAGCCTCCGCGCCTTGATGACATCGAGCTCCCATCCGAAGGTGCCGCTCTTTTGCGCGCCGATGCGGATCGTCTGCGCCTCGACGGGACCTGCCACGCATACAAGCGCGATCAGGCCCGCGGACGCGGCCCACACGCGAAGGATGGCGAGGAACGATCCGTTATCCCGGCGTTTTATCGACATGGGGCCCATCCTCCCTCGCGGTCGAGCGTTTCGGCTCATCGACCGACTTTCTTGTCCACGGCATTGCAGGCATTCCCCGGCGGATCAAGAGAGGAAAGACCAATGCCGCGCCGCCTCCGCGGTCGGCGCGGCCCCGGAAGCCTCGAGCCGGTTCGCGGGATCAGTTCGGCGCAAAAGCGACGCCCCAGGGCAGTTCGCCGACCTGGATCGATTTGATGACCTTCTGTTTTGCGACGTCGATCACGGAAACATCGTTGGATACGCCGTTGGAGACGACCAGATATTTTTCGTCCGGAGTGAAATCGCCGTGCCAGACGCGTTGTCCAACGAGCAGGTATTTTGCGACCTTGTGGGTCGCGCCATCGACGACGGCGACCCGATTGGCGGGCCCCAGATCGATGAACCCCCACTTGCCGTCCTTGGTGAGATTGATGCCGACAGGTTGGATTTCTTCGGCCCGGAGTCCGGGAACCTCGAACCGCACGATCGTCTTGATCTTCCTCGTCGCGGGATCGATGATCGTCAACTCTCCGCCGACTTCCGAGGTAACCCAAAGCTCCGATCCGTCCGACTTATACGCGGAAAATCGGGGACGCGAACCCAGCAGCACATTGGCGACGATCTCGTGGCTCTTGGTGTCGATGAAATGCGCCATGCTCGTCGTCTCCGACGTGCAGACCAACATGCTCGAGTCGGGGCTGACCGACATGCCCTCGGGCTCGACCCCTACGGAAATCTGGCCCAGAGCCAGCCGTTTGTCCACGTCGATGATCGTCACCATCGCGTCGTTTTCATTGGCGACGTACAGCCGCTTCCCGGCGGGATCGAGTGCGAATTGCTCCGGGTCCGGCCCCGACGGCAACTCCCCGACGTTCTGATAGGTCTTCGTATCGAAGATCTGGATGGTGTCGTCGTCGCCGACTGCCACGAAGACCGACTTTCCGTCCCTGGAAACCGCTATTCCGCGCGGGCGCTGTCCGGTCGGAATCGTCGCGATGGTTTCCATCTTGTCGGTGTCGACGACGGAGATGGAATTGCCCTTTTCGTTCGAAACGAAGGCGCGAAAGGCTGAAGCGGGATTGGCGCCGAGTAGGATGGCCGCGAACCAAAGGCTTGGTAACGCGGTCCTTACGAAAGCGGACATGACGAGTTCTCCTGGAGGGGGACCCTGGACGCGCGTTCTTCTGACGCCCTATGGCGCCGGGTGAGCGTCATTCTCGGACATCATATCTGGGGTCTGCAATCACCGTGACTCTGTCAAGAAAATAACGCTCCAAGAGCCGATGATGGCAGTTCTGTTGGCGCCCGTCAGAATGGTTTTTGGTAAGGCGGCGCGGCGCTCGCTTGCGGGTCTCTCCGAAATCGCGGAGAAGGCCGAACGAGCGCGGAAGCGGCGGTCCATGTCGGGGGTCATTGCTAATTTTCGAACCTGAGGGGATCATTGTTTCGGTAAAACCGGATTCGTGCTATCGTAGTTTTTCGTCCTTCTCTTCCCCGGGAACCCAAGCCCTGGCATCGCGCCCCGAGATTGCCGGTTCCGCGAGGAACCCCGCCGACAAACCCCGGCCCCCTGGCCGGTCTATCGCCGTTGCCGTTCCGCTGCGAAGAAACCAAGGGGAAATTTTCCTCCCTGCAAGCCCTTGAAAAATCGCAAAACGGAGAAGGAATCTCACCCGAGCCCCGCGAAGAAAACAAAAACCCGCGGCTCCGCCGAAATCATTTGGGGCGCTAATCGAGCTTGCATTTGGTTTCCGGCCGATCCGCCCCCAGAGTATCTAATTCGGAAGTCGGATGCAGAAAGCCCTCCTGCGGTGAAACGGAAACGGTGTTGCGGCCGTCGAACAGCAGGATCGGTTGGCGCAGTTGCAGGTTCCAGTCGCGCAGAGAGAGCTTCTGGCCCTTGAACGCCGCCAGCGAGAAATCGGGGCTCTTTATGTAGGCGAGCAGCTTCGCCGGGTCCGCCGTATTCGCACGAGTCGCCGCCTCGCCTACTATTCGAACCGCGCTCCAGGCCTGCATGTCGAGCGGCGACATGAAGCGATGGAACAGCCTACCGAACCGGCTTTGCAACTGAATGGCGCCCCACTGGTCGAAGGCGGGATCCCAGGTCGTGGGAACGAGGCCCGCCGAACCCGCGACCGGCCGCGGGTCCCAGGTGCGATAGGGCAGATAGCCCGCGAAAACATCGCTCTCGTCGGCGGCGACCAGCACGTCGTAGTCGGGCGCGCTCTGCGTCAGCACCGGCATCTGGCGCTGGATTTCGACGATGCCGCTGTCGGTGCGGCGCGCGCCGCCGGTGTCCTTGAATTCGCGCTCCTCGACGATCTTCGCGCCAAAGCGCGCGGCCGAATGGCGCAACGCGGCCCCGAACAGTTTATCC
>JBAQGU010000171.1:0-2238 GCA_049287975.1 Roseiarcus sp. | reverse complement strand
AAGGCGGTCGCGGGGCGGTGCGCATCGAAAAATTCAGTCATCGGATCGCTCCATTCCATGAGGTCTGCAACCACAGGATATCAAACCCCGCGGCCGCCCCCATAGAATCTTGTCCCGGCCATCCACGCGGTTCGGCTTGCGCGCAGCTGCGCGTTGTCACCGAATCGTCGAAGGGCGAAACGGCGGCCTAGCTGAGCGACGTGGATGGCCGGGACGAGCCCCCATATGCGCTAAGTTAAGCAAGCCCGGCCATGACGGAAGAGCGTGACGCGGCCCCTGGGCTGCTTCGCTGCGCTCGCAATGACGGGCTGACGAACTCATCCCTCATCACCGCGTGAACGACTGCACGTTGCCGGCGTCGACGTTGAGAATGTTGCCGGTCGATTTCGAGGCGGCGTCGCTGACGAAGAAATAGACGCCCTCGGCGATGTCCTCGGGAAACACCGAGAGTTTCAGCATCGAACGCTGGCGATAGACTTCCTCCAGTGCGTCCTCGCTGACCTTGTTGGATTGCGCGCGCTGTTGCCGCCATTCGCCCTGCCAGATCTTTGAACCGCGCAGCACCGCATCGGGATTGACGGTGTTGACGCGGATGCCATGCGGCGCGCCTTCCAGCGCCAGACAGCGCGCGAGGTGAATTTCCGAGGCCTTGGCCGCGCAATAGGCGGACGCGCCGGCCGAGGCGGCGAGGCCGTTCTTCGAGGCGACGAACACCAGATTGCCGCCCCTGCCCTGCCGCAGCCAGAGCCGGAACGCCTCGCGCGAGACGAGGAAATAGCCGGTCGAGAGAATGTCGACGTTCTTGTTCCACAACTCGAGCGAGGTGTCCTCGATCGGCGACGCCGAGGCGATGCCGGCGTTGGAGACGACGATGTCGAGGCCGCCGAATGCGAGCGTCGCTTCCGTGAAACACTTCGCCACCACCGCCTCGCTCGCGACGTCCAGCGATACGCCGCGAACGACATCCTTGCCGAAAGTCTTGGCGAAGCTCGCGACCGCTTCGTCGAGCGCGCCCTGGTCGATGTCGGCGACGACGACGCAGGCGCCCTCGCTCATCATCCGCGCCGCCGTCGCGCGGCCGATGCCGCCGGCGCCGCCGGTGATCAGCGCGATGCGCCCGGCGAGCGACTTGGGTTTTGGCATGCGCTGCAGCTTGGCTTCCTCGAGCAACCAATATTCGATGTCGAACGCTTCCTGCTCGGCTAGGCCCACATAAGTGCTGACGCCGGAGGCGCCGCGCATGACGTTGATCGCGTTGACATAGAATTCGCTGGCGATGCGCGCGGTCGCCTTGTCCTTGGCGAAGGACAGCATGCCGACGCCGGGAACCAGATAGATCACCGCGTTGGGGTCGCGCATCGCGGGCGAATTCGTACGCTTGCAGCGCTCGTAATAGGCGGCGTACTGGTCGCGATAATCCGCGAGCTGCTCGGCGAGAGCCGCGAGGACCTCGTCGAGATTGTTGGCGCCGGGATCGAAGGGCAGCACGAGCGGACGGATTTTCGTCCGCAGGAAATGGTCGGGGCAAGACGTGCCGAGCGGCGCGAGATCGCCAAGGGCGTTCGAATTGACAAATTCCAGCACCTCGGGCGCATCCGAGAAATGCCCGACCTTGCGCTCGTGCGAGGATATCTTTCCCCGAATCGCGGGCAGCAGCCGGGCCGCGGCTTCGCGGCGCGCCTCCGGCGACAGCGCGGAATGGCGCGCGCCGAAAAAAGCGGGTTCCCGCTCGTGCGCGGCGAGCCAGTCGGCCGCTTTCTGGATGATGCGCAGCGTCGTCTCGTAGCAACTCTTCGAAGTTGGCCCCCAGGTGAACAGGCCGTGTCCGCCGAGCACCACGCCGACATATTCGGGATGATGGGTCGCCATCTCGCCGAGCTTCAGGCCGAGATCGAAGCCGGGACGCTGCCACGGCAGAAAGCCGATCTCGTCGCCGTAAATCTCCTTCGTCAACTTTTCGGCATTGGACGAGGCCGCGATCGCGATCACAGCGTCGGCGTGGACGTGATCGACGTGGCGCGCGGGAACAAAGGCGTGCAGCGGCGTATCGATCGAGGTCGCGCGCGGATTGAGATTGAAGGTGCAATGGTCGAACAGCGCGACCATTTCGTCTTCATGCGCGAGGCCGCGATTGAGTCCCTTCAGCGACTCGAGCTTCTCCAGATAGAGGGTGGCGAAACCGTCGCGTTTCATCGAGCCGATGTCGCCGCCCGAGCCCTTCACCCACAGCACCCGCAC
>JBAQGU010000170.1:0-6037 GCA_049287975.1 Roseiarcus sp. | reverse complement strand
AGCAATGGCGCCGGCCCGATCCCTGAAATTTGCAGGAGCCGTGGCGTGTTGATCGAGCCGCTGCTCAGGATCACCTCCCGGCGGGCTCGAACCTCGCGCGGCCGGTCGCGTTCCTTGCCCCTGACATAGCGGATTCCGACCGCCCTCGTGCCATCGAGCACGATGGCGGTCGCCTGGGCGTTTGTTCTCAACTCGAGATTGCGCCTGCCCTTGATCGGGCGGAGGAATGAGCGGGCGGCGCTCTGCCGCCATCCTTTGTAAATGGTGCGCTGGTAATAGCCCGCGCCTTCCTGAAAGGCGCCGTTGTAATCGGTGTTTCGTGGGATGCCGGACCCCGCCGCCCCGGCGATGAAGGCCTCGCATACCGGGTGAATCCAGTCCATGTCCGTAACGACCTGCTCGCCCGCGCGGCCGTGGAACTCGGCTTCCCCAATCCCAACCTTGCGCTCCGAACGCTTGAAATAGGGCAGGACGTCTTCGTCGCCCCAGCCATTGTTTCCGGCCGCCGCCCAGCCGTCGTAATCTGCCGGCTGACCGC
The DNA here is from genome assembly GCA_049287975.1 of Roseiarcus sp. Taxonomy (GTDB): domain Bacteria; phylum Pseudomonadota; class Alphaproteobacteria; order Rhizobiales; family Beijerinckiaceae; genus Roseiarcus. The sequence goes on along the minus strand of JBAQGU010000170.1, from coordinate 5,499 downwards.
GAGTATAGGCGAGGCCGTTGATCGACGTCGAACCGCCGAGTGTGCGTCCTTGCGGGATCGGCACGCGGCGCCCGTTTGTCTTGTCGGTCGGTTCGCTGGAGAATTGCCATGTGAAAGCGGGGTTGAAGATCGCTTTGATGAAGCCGGCGGGGATGTGAAGGAATGGGTGCCAGTCAGTTGGGCCCGCTTCGAACAGACATACGGTGGTCGTGCCGTCCTCGGTCAGCCGGTTGGCAAGGATCGACCCCGCGGCCCCGGCGCCGACGATGACGTAGTCGAATGTTTCAGCCGCGGATTCGCTGGTCGTGCTCATGGTGTCGGTCTCGCTCGTCTTCTGGGCTGCCCTCGGGCCGCCCCAACTAGAAGAAGTCGGTGCTTCACGGCAATCAGGCGGCTTCCACCGCGACAAAATGATCACGCCACCTAGGTCGGTGCGTAACTGGCGATGATTGCTACCGCCCTCATCTCCTACATCGCCAGGGCGCCGGCCTCCTTCAAATGAGTGAGCTTGGCGAGGCATCGGTCTCGCCAGGCTTGTTGCTCCGAAATCGTCATCGAAGGCGTCAAATCGCGCAATTGCCGCTCGATGGTTTCGACGAGCTTGGGACCCCATGGGCGCGGGTCCGCCTGTTCCTTGGCAAGACCATGGTACATCGCGCCGAGGTTTCGACAGTACTCGGCAATGCCGGTCTTCGCGTTGAGGTCGATTGTCTTGAACGGCCCCATAAAGAACCATCGGAGACCGAGGCCGTCGGAGACCGCGCGGTCGACTTCATCGGCGGTGACAACGCCGTCTTCGACGAGGCGAAATGCTTCGGCGAGAAGCGCGCTCTGAAGTCGGTTGACGACAAAGCCGTTGATCTCGCCGCGCAATCGGATCGGGGACTGGCCGACGCGACGCATCAGATCTGTCGCGCGTTCGACGATGCCGGGATCAGTCCATGGCGCCGGGACGATCTCGACGAGCGGGATCAGATGAGGCGGGTTGATCGGATGCACGACTAGGCAGCGGCGACGTTGAGCCAGTCCTTGCGTGAAGGCCGAGGCCGGAAGACCCGAGGTCGAGCTAGCCAGAATCGTATCGGGCGAGGCCAGCGAATCGAGCCGCGCATAGAGTTCCCGTTTGACCTCGACTCGCTCGGGCGCGCTTTCCTGGACGTAGTCGGCGGCTTCCAGGGCGTCTTCGAGACGCGACGTCGGCTTGATGCGAGCGAGGATGGCATCCGGACTTTCCGTCGAAGCCAGCCCTTGCGCCTCCAGGTCGCTCAGGGCGGTCCTAACGAAGTCGAGCGCTTTGACCGCCGAGCCGGGGACGGCGTCGTGAACGAAAACGTCAAGGCCCGCGCGCGCGAACACGAAGGACCAGGAGGAGCCGATGACGCCCGCCCCAACCAAAGCAAGGGTCCGAAGACGGTGGCGGGGAGGGGGTCGGGGCGCCCGGATTTAGAAGGCCCCGCAACATCGTCATCTGATCGCCCTGTCCCTGGCTTCGCGCCCAGAGCACGGCCTTCTGCCGCAGCGCGACTTCCGCCCGGGCGGTGGTGGTCAAGGCCGAGGAGAGGTTGCTGCCTCTTGTCTGGCCCGCGCAGTTCTTGTAAGACGAAAATATGGAGACGTCAGTATCCGCCTTACAGAAAAAGCGAGGCCGGCCCGCTACCGGAGTCGATCCGATGCTTAATTTTCGGAGCCCGCCCGAGCTCACGGCAAGAATTGACGCCTGGATCGGCGCTCAGCCCGATCCCAAGCCATCCCGCTCCGAGGCAATCCGTCGGCTTGTCGCGAAGGCGCTCTTCTATGCCGCTTTTCCCGATCCCCCCTAGCCCGGCTTCGCGAATTCGAGCAAAAACGGCAACCGGTGCTGGTTTTGAATCAATGATTTAGACCAAAAAGGTCTTCACTACGCCGGGTGCGTTTGCCCAGAGCCGTGGGCGGTGAATTTTGGGCGGCGGCCGCGCCGGCAAGGTCAGGCGGAGCTGGTCGATCCGCAGTTGCACTTCGGGCTCGGGCTGGATGTAACGGGCCAGCGCGATCGCGCGTCGACACATTCCGCGCTTGGCGCGGGGCAGCGGAGCGCCTCGCCTGCGATTTCGTCACCGAGGTCGAGCCCCGCCCAGGCGGCCAGGCGGTCCGCAGGTTCTTCGTCTTGCCGCCGTCATCGGCCTCGCGCTCGCGCGCGTATTGGTCGCGAAAGTCGCCGCGCGGCCGGGGCTGTCCTTGCGCCTAGCCGGGACGCTGAAGCCCAACGGTAGCCGGGACGCTGAAGCCCAACGGTAATGATGAATCTGAAAGGGGGTGAAGACCCATGTCAAAATACTGCCCTGAAAACGAGCGCGTGAAGCGCGACTACGCCTTCTATATGACGGCCGCGAATGGAAAGCAGAACGCGACGATTGACGCTGCGCTGCGCGCCATCGAGCGATTCGAAACCTCCACCAAGCTCAAACCCTTTCGCAAGTTCCACGTCGAGCAAGTGCGGTCCTTTCGCACCCGCCTGTCCGAGGAATTGAACGCCCACGGAAAACCGTTGAGCGCGGCGACCATCACGTCGACCCTCAAACACCTGCGCGCCTTCTTCCTCTGGCTCTCGCGCGAGCCTGGTTTTCGCTCGGTGCTCAACGAGAACGACGCGAACCTTTTCACGCCCTCCGAACAGGACGTCCGGATCGCCACGGCCACGCGGGACAAGCGCGTCGCCTCTCTCGACGAGGTCAAACGAGTTCTCGCCCTCATGCCCGCCGGGACGATCATCGAGCAGCGGAACCGCGCGCTCATCGCCTGCGCTATCCTGACGGGCGCGCGTGACGGGGCGTTGGCGACGTTTCGGCTCAAGCATCTCGACCTGCGCGCGCGTAGCCTTTTTCAGGACGGTCGCGACGTCAAAACCAAGGGGCGGAAGACCTTCACTTCCAACTTTTTTCCCGTCGGTCCCGAACCACTCGAAATCGTCACGGCCTACGTCACGATGCTGAGGAACGATCTCGGCTTCTCCGATGACGACCCGCTATTTCCGTCGACGCTGATGGGGCGAGGCGAGGATCGCGGCTTCGTCGCGGTGGGACTATCTCGCCTGCCTTGGCGAGGCGCGGAACCTATTCGGCAGGTGTTTCGCGCTGCCTTCGAAGCGGCGAACCTACCCTACGCGCGGCCCCACAGTATTCGCGATACGCTAACCCGCTTGGGCCAGCGCGTCTGCAGAACGCCCGAGGAATGGAAGGTTTGGAGCCAAAACCTCGGCCATGAAAGCGAGGCCACTACGTTCGTCGGTTATGGTCATGTGCCGGCGGATCGGCATGCGGAAATCATGCGAGCGTTGGGGGAGCCGCGCCCGGTCGCCCTTCCGCCGGGCATCGATTTCGCCGCTCTGAAGGCCTTCGTGCAAAGCATCGAAACGTCGAGCCTAGCGTAAGTCATGGCGCCCGCCTCCGATTTCAAGCGTCAGTGGTCGGCGAGACGCGAGCCCGGGTGCGCCCATGAGCGGCAGCAATGGGGGGATAGCGGACGGTCGAGAGCGCAGAATCAACGCTGTACCGGACGTGTCGCTCGCGATGTTCGCTCAACGCGCGCGCCGTCCTCGCTTCATCCTCGCCCATCAGACGTGAATATCCAACGACATCGACGGCGAGGGTCGCGGAGGGGCGGCGCGTCGCGGTCATTGCTCGGGGACTCGGGCCTTGTCGCTAAGGCCTATCCTTCCGGGACCCCAACCTTTCGCATCATTTCGTAGATGCGCTGTCGTCCGGCGAGAAAGACGGGGTTGTCGCTCGGCGCATCGGCGCGGTACCGCCGGATGGTGAAGGTGGGATCGATAGAAAGCCCTTCCTTCGCCGCGCCGCGCGCCTCGTCGAGCCGGCCAAGCGCCGCCAGGGCGGCCGCGAGGTAAAAATGCGCGGGGTGGAAATTCCGGTTGATCTCGATCGCGTGGCGCAATTGCGAGACGGCTTCTTCGTCCTTGCCAAGAAAGACTCTTGCGACACCCAGATAGGTCCTCCAAAGATGGGCAAAAGTGTCGCGAGGGCTAAGTCTGAGCGCATTGTGGACACGGGCTTCGGTCTCTTCAGCGCGCCCGAGGAAGCACTTGGCAATACCGATGTACCCGTGAGCGTCAGCGAGATTGCGGTCGATCGCAAGCGCCCGCTCGAGCTCGGCAATTCCCTGCGCGACCCGATTGGTGTAAATACGGACGATTCCCAAGCACACGTGTCCCGGCGCCTTTTCGGGCACGATCGACAACGCCTTGATGGCGAGCGCCTCTGACGCCGCCAGGTGAGTGGCCCGGTCATCGCTCATGTGCGACCAAGCAAACGCGCCTTCCGTGCGAGCGGCTCCGACAATCGCGTCGACATTATCAGGATCGAGCGCAAGAGCGCGCTCGAACAGCCTGCGCGCCTCCGAGAGGCGATCCGGAGTCAGCCCCCTGTTGTACGCGCTCATTCCCTGAAAATAGAGGTCCATCGAGTCCGGGCTCGGTGCCCGCTCGGCGCGCCGGGCCTCCGCGATGATGAGCTGCGCGTTGAGGGCGTTCGCGAGGCGGGCGACGATCTCGTCCTGCATGTCGAATAGGTCCGCCACGGTTTTGTCGAACCGCTCTGCCCATAGATGATCGCCGCTTTCGGCGTCGATGAGCTGGACATTCACCCGGATGCGATTGGTCGAGCGCTGGACGCTGCCTTCGAGCACGTAGCGTATGTTGAGCTCGCGTCCGATCTGTTTGAGATCGAGCGCCTTGTCCTTGTAGCTAAAAGCGGTGTTTCGCCCGATCACCCGCATCCCGCTCATCTGCGAAAGGTCGGTCGTCAGGCTCTCGGTGACGCCGTCGACAAAATAGTCCTGCCCGGAATCGCCCCCGATATTGGCAAAGGGAAGAACCACGATCGAGAGGCGCGGCGGGGCGGATTTTTCGCGCCCCGCGATCGGCGCGGGCTTCGCCCGAGCGGGCTTGCCGACTGCGAGCGAATAGGCCCGGATCGGCTCGGCGATATTCTTGAGCCGCGTCGCGCCAAGATCGGTGACGGCGAGATCGAGCCGGCCCTTCACTTGGCGGTAGGCGTCCTCGGAAAGGCAGATCGCGCCGGGTTCGGCGATGCCTTCCAATCGGGCGGCGATATTGACCCCATCGCCCATCAGGTCGCCGTCGCTCTCCTCGACCACGTCGCCCAGATGAATGCCGATACGAAAGTCGATGCGCTGGTCGACCGGCATGCCAACGTTGCGTTCGATCATCGCGTTCTGGACCGTGATCGCGCATCGCACCGCCTCGACCACGCTGCGGAATTCGACGAGAGCCCCATCGCCGGTGCGATTGAACACGCGACCGTTCTGGCTGGCGACGGTGGGATCGATGAGTTCCGAGCGCAGTGTCCGCAACCGCGCGAGCGTGCGGTCCTCGTCCGCGCTGGCCATACGGCTGAAGCCGACGACGTCGGCCGCAAGAATTGCCGCGATCTTCCGGGTCTCGCTCATTCCTCCGGCATCCCGGCCTTCCGCAGGCCGTCGTTCATC
>JBAQGU010000169.1:0-3312 GCA_049287975.1 Roseiarcus sp. | reverse complement strand
AAAGAAAGGCCGCATCGGCCCGAGCTCGGCGATCTCCTCAGCCTCATCGAGACCGCTCTCGCAGCCCGGCCAATCGCCGAGTACGAGTACAAGAGTCCCCCGACGCGGCGTTACTCATCAGCCTTCCAGAGCGCGGGCGAATCCGGCGCATAATCTATCGAGTCCGCGCGAACAGCCCCACCCTTTTCGCGGTGTCCGTAAACCGTCACGGCTTTCCCCGCAACCAACGGGACCGTTTCGTATGCGCGCTCGGCGTCGGAGACGTCCACCCGCAGTGTTTCGGTGCGCGTTCGCAGCCAGAGCGTGGAGCCCTCGAGTTCCACCACGGTCCCGTTTACGACAGCCGCGGACCCGGCGACCGGCTTCGCAATGGGCGCTGCCGACACGGTCACCGGGGCGGGCGGCGCACCCAAACCGAAGATGCGCAATTCCTTGTTGCTCGCGACAAATACCCGCCCATCCGCGACAACCGGCACAGTATTGGCGGCGCCTCCGACGTTGGGCCAGCTTCCCGCCGGAAGCGCCGTGATTGCCTGGCCGCTCTTCGCGTCAAACGCCCATAGCGTCAAAGTCGGCGGGGGCAACACCGGCCGCTGCACGGCCCACACGACCGCGCCGTCGGCATTCGCGCCGTCGGACGAGACGGAGGTGAAGAATCCCTGCTGCCAAGCGAGATCATTTCCTTTTCCCTCATGAAATTCGGTCTCGGTCGCGTCCCATTCCTTGACAAGACTTGGCTCCGGGCTCGTTTGCACTTTCCAGGAAGTCAAACCGTTGCCCCCGCTACTGAGGACACGCCCGTCCCCGTCGGCTCCGACAAAATACGATTGTCCGCACCAACACTGGCCAATCGATTGCGCGGCGAGTACATGGTTGGCTTTCGCGTCGAATTTGCCGAGGTTTTCGCGATCGAGCAAAAACATCTCCCCTTTCTTGCCGGCAGCCACCGCCAAATGCAGGTTTGATCCGGCGCGCTCGGGAATGAGCAGTATGCCTCCAGATCCAAAATCATTGTCGCTTTTGTCGAGCGCCGGCATATCCATCGGCGTGAAATAATCGACGACGCGCTGAACGTCTCCGTTCATTTTCACAACGCTCTCCCGCAAATCGAGCTTGGGGTCAGTGGTCGGCGGGGGCGGGTTCACCCAATTGGAATTACCTGTGATAAAAAAAATATTACCGTCGGCGTCGACCGCCGGGCCATATCCGGACATCCAGATCGAGGCAAGACGCCAGGTGTCGAAGAAGCCGGCGCCGCCGGAGGCGCGATGGTCGGTTATCGCCGCGGCAATAGGCTTCAGGGTTTGCGAATCCCATCCCATGATCCATCCGCGAGACTTGTCCGCGGCGTGATCGCAAAAGCTCGCAAAGGCCCCGTAGACGATTTTGTTGTTGTTGGAGATCGCGAGCGCGGCTCGCTGCCGGGTCACTTTCGGGTTGAAATCGTATTTTGAGCCGTCGCTGAGCGCGACCGACGCGGTGATGAGTTGCGGAGGGGCCTTGTCCGCCAGCGTGACCAAATCAAGCGCGTACAGACGGTAGACCGGCTGATTGTCCTCGAGCATGAACGCGATCAAATACAGGGCGTTGGCGCCGCGGTCGATGACCGGGGTCGAGCCGATGCCGATCACCGATGCGTTGTTGCCGCAAGAGATGATTCCGCCTCTGCCCGCCGACACCGGCGCGCCCAAGTGTCGCGGCTGACCAAGGACCGATCCGGTAGAGGCGTCGATCGCATAAACCGTGTTGTTTTCCGTCACGACATACGCAACCTCATGCGCCTGGCCGGCGATCTCGAGCCCGGAGACGACCAGCGGCTGCGCGTCCACCTGTTCGTCGAGCGGCGCCGTTTTCAACAGCCCGAACGAGCCGTTCTTTATCGTGTCCGGCGAGAGCCGCGTTTCCTTGGCGTTCCATCCCGTACGCAGGGAATCATAGTGGTAGGTCGTAACCTCGAAGGGCTGGCTTTGCGCCGCCGCGCGAGCGCCGTTTCCAATTTCGAATACGCCCGAGATGAAGAGAAGCAACAATGACGACCAAATCCGCGGTGAAAGCATTTGAATCGGCATGCTCACCTCCCGGGGACTTCGCGATGAATGCCCGATCAATTCCACAACGTTAAAATCTATGAATTTTGAAAAATTTATGCTGGAGCGCCGTTTTTGATCCAGGTTTCTACCAGTGCCAAGTTGGCGGGGGTCGCGGGGTTGGCGTCGGGATCGGAGGCGGTGTCCGGCATTTGCGGCGCCGAAGTGCCGTCGAAAGGCGCCAAGCCGGACAACGCGAGAAAGAAATACGATGCGGACGGATTCCCTGCCACGACCAAGGGCCCGGTTACGCCGACATTCCACGCGCTCGTGTTGAATTGCACGAACTGATCTCGATTCATCGTGCGCCAGAAAGCTTGGTGCGGGGCGTCATCAATGTTCGGGTCATTCAGCGGCACCAATGTATTCAGCATTTCGACCACATCGGCGTACGTTGGATTTGCGGCGCTCATGTTCGTTCTCCTCCCAAAATTGCCGATGTATCCGCCGTCGCTCCTCGATTATTTCTGAGCCGGGGCGGAGCCTTCGAGCAACGCCTTGAGCTGGCGTAAGGTCTCCGAGCCTGGCGTCACGGCAAGGGCAGCCGTGCGCGGAGCGCCGAGGGCCGACGCGGTCACAGTGCTGGGCGCGGGTGGAAAGGCGTTGATCTCGAGCGACCACAAGAAATCAGTCTTCTTCTGAGCGAGAGCGGTCTGAACGAGAGTGTGACAGCGCATGCAAGCACTATTGAAGACCGAGCGCTGATCGAAAGTCTCCATCGTGGTATTGGCGAAGGCGCTGGATTGACCGATCGTTCCGGGGAAGGTATTTGGAGGCATGCCGGAAAGAGTAGGATCATCGGCCTTGAGCGGCCATTGCGTCATTACAAGCTGGTAATTGGCCCAGATGGTGTCTTTCAACGCGTCGCGATAGGCGGTATTTGTTTGCACCGTCGAAGAATTGATCGGCTTGACTCGATCGACATTGAAGGGCGGCGGGACAATCTCGGGCGGCGGGAAAGCATATGGATTGCGATCCGGCATCGCCCGACCGTCGCCGCTGTTGAAAGTCGTCGGGCCAATGTTTGGCGGCGTCGACTGAGGCACGTTGTCGACGTGCTCGAACGACGACCAGATCCACTGCGGTCGAGAATGAGTTTTCTGTACGATGTGCATGCCGACGAGCCCGACAGTCGTGACGGAGCAGCGCTCTGTCGTCAAATCCATAACCCAAGCCTTTCTGGTATAAAATCGTTCGGGCTTTGGAATATTGGTCATGTCTATCC
>JBAQGU010000168.1:0-2569 GCA_049287975.1 Roseiarcus sp. | reverse complement strand
TGCTTCGTCGCAAGGGCTCCTCGCAATGACGGATGGGTCGCCGTTGACCCGATCGCTTCGGTAGTTGTTGGGCGCCACCTTATCACGGCGAGAAAGAGGACCGTACCAAGTCTCAAAGCCCGCTTCGAGTGCGAAGACTTGCTCGGGGAGATCGTCTCAAACACCGCCGTTGACGGACAGGCCGATGAAGTCCGCGAAGGCTCTGCTCGCTCTCGCAAGTTTCTCCGATTTCCGCCACGCAAGACCCACGTCCATCGTCGGGATCGGCGTCACGAGATTGCGTTGTTCGAGTCGCTGGCCCTCCAACGACCAAGGCCGGTAGACCATGTCGGAGAGGATTGTAACGCCGAGTCCGTCCGCTACCATACTGCGCACGGCTTCGACCGACGAGGTCACAAAGATAACGTTCGGATGAAGGCCGGTGGGTCCCCAGTAGCGCGCCGCGGTCTGATGGGCCTCATCGACCGTCAACATGATGTAGGGCGCCTGCGAGACGTCGGCGAAGTCGATCGTGTCCGCCTGGAGCAGCGGGTGCTCGACCGGCAGCCAGAGCCGCCGTCGCGATCGAAACAACGTCTCGGAAGCGATGCGTTCTCGGTCCTCGAGGTTCGAGACCAGCATCACCGCGATATCCAGCGTTCCGTCCTTCAAGCCCTCCTCGATCGCCGCTCGCGGCAATTCGTTCAGTTCGATGCGAATGTCCGGATAGTTTCTGGTAAATCTGGCGTAGTGCCGTGGCAGGAAATAGCCGGAGACGGTATAGGTGAGCCCGACTCGAATCGAACCCTTGAGCTCCGTCGTCTCGCTCAACTGAGCGCGGCGTGCGACCGTCACCGCGGCGAGCACGTTTCGCGCGTGCGTGAGGAAACGGGACCCCTCGACAGTGAGTTCCATCCCAGAGGCGAGGCGACGGAAAAGGGGCGCCCCTAGCTCCGCCTCGAGCTTCTGCAACGCAGCGGTCACCGTCGACTGCGAGACATTGAGGCTCGCCGCCGCCTGGCTGACTTGGCCCGCTTCCGCGGTAGCCACGAAGTATCGAAACTGACGCAACGAGAGGGACATTATCGTTCTTTTCGATACCCTCGCGCAAAATTTTCAATTTTACAATAGCCGGCTCGTGCGCAACTTTGCATTGAAGATGCCGAGAGGAGGCTACATGGCCACCCTAAACTGCGATATGGGCGAGTCCTTCGGGCTCTACCGCATGGGCGACGACGCGGGTTTGATGCCGTTGATCGATATCGCCAACGTGGCGTGCGGATTTCATGCCTCGGATTTCAATCATATGCGCACGACGGTCCGGCTCGCCAAAGCCAACGGCGTAGCTGTCGGCGCGCATCCCTCGCTCCCGGATCTCCAGGGGTTCGGCCGCCGCGAAATGAAAATCAGCCGCGAAGAGCTGGCCAACTGTCTGATCTATCAGATCGGAGCCTTGAAGGGCTTTCTCGAGGCGGAGGGCATGGCTCTCAATCATATCAAACCTCATGGCTCGCTCTACGGCATGGCGGCGCGAAATGAGGAGATGGCGCACGCGGTGTGCGATGCGGCCGACGTGTTCAAGGCGCCCTTGCTCGGCATGGTCGGCACCCTGCACGAAACCATCTACGCGGCCCGCGGCCATCATTTCATCGCTGAATTCTACACCGATCTTGACTACGGCGACGACGGGGCTCTCATCATCACTCGGGAGCACCCCGCCAAGGATCCGGACATCGCCGCTTCGAACTGTTTGCGGGCGATCGCCGAGGGCAAGGTGAGGAGCGTCGGCGGACGCGACATCAAAGTCGGCGCAGAAACCATCTGCGTCCATTCGGACACTCCCAACGCTGTTGAAATCGCAACGGCGGTGCGGGCGGCGCTGAAACGCTCGCCCGAGCGACGACGAGATTGAGAGGGCGCCATGTCGAAGAAGATTCTCTCGCCCTTGCCGGGCACTTTCTACCGGCGCGCCGCGCCCGACAAGCCGCCGTTCAAGGCGGATGGCGACGTCGTCGCGGTGGGCGACGTCATCGGGCTGATCGAAGTGATGAAATCGTTCATCGAAGTCCATGCCGACGCCAGCGGTCAAATCGTGAAATTCGAGGTCGAAAACGAAGAGCCCGTGATGGCGGGCCAGGCCCTGGTCGAATTGGTCTAGCGATGGCCCTGTCCCGCATCCTCATCGCCAATCGCGGCGAGATCGCCGTACGGATCCAGCGCGCGGCGAAGGAACTGGGGGTGCACACGATCCAGGTTCACAGCTCAGCCGATGCCGAGTCGCTGGCGGTGAAAATGGCGGACGAGGCGGTGAACATCGGACCGCCGCAGGCCAGCAAGTCTTATCTGAACATCGATGCGCTGATCACAGCGGCGAAAGCGACCAACGCCGACGCGGTGCATCCCGGCTATGGCTTCTTGTCGGAGAACGCGGCCTTCGCTGACGCGGTCGAGGCGGCGGGTCTGGTCTTCGTCGGTCCGACCGGCGCGACGATCCGCACGATGGGCGACAAAGCTGCCGCGCGCGCCGCCGCGATCCGGGCCGGCGTGCCGGTCGCGCCAGGCTCCGAAGGCAGACTGCGCGACACCGCGC
>JBAQGU010000167.1:0-15047 GCA_049287975.1 Roseiarcus sp. | reverse complement strand
AAATATGCCCCCGCGCGCCGCCGCCAAGGCATCGGCGACGGTCGGGGGGATTTCGATCGCAGTGAACAGTCGCGGCATCTCGAGCTCCGCTAGGGGCCTTCGGTCGGGACATTCAGGAACTCCCCAGAGCCAGCCACTGGCATGCGGATAGGGGTGCCCGGATCGCCTCGCGGAGAGAGGCACTTGTATTGGGCCGCGAGAAAACGTCGTCTTGGAGACGCATCGATCTGGAGCTGCGACTACGAATCGTCGGGATTCGATTTCGAACCGAGACCGCCAATCTCAGCTCTTTTCGCCTAGAGCCGCCGCGACGCGCAATTCGATTTCGTCCGCAAGCGCCCGCGCAATACGTATTTCCGCGTCGCGGGCGGCGCGCAGATTGGCGTAGCTCTGCAGAAAGCGGTCGTAAACTGCCGCTGAAGTGGCCGTGCCGCTATAGAGCACCGCGCCGCTCTCGATCTTCGTCAGGTCGAATCTCGCTATCCCGACCACCGTGGCCGCGTCGGCGGTATTGATCTGGGATTCGACGGTCGGTGTCTGCGATGTCTGCGTGAGCTTGATCGTGAGCCGATATTTGGCGGGCGGGGTTGCTCCGGAACCGTTCATCTTGGAGATGAGATCGTCGCCGAGATAGTGGCCGATCCGCTCGGGGATCGGAGCGACCTCGACCTCGCGCATCTTCTCGACCAGACCGGGATGAGCGGCTTCGCCGTAGAGCGGCTGGAAGCAGCCGCCGAGGGCGAGCGCGGCGCCCAGGGCGGCGGCGGCGCGCGCGCGGTCAGACCACGACATTGACGATCCTATTCGGGACGACGATCACCTTCTTGGCCGGCTTATTATCCATCGCCCGCATCACCGCGTCGAGGGTCAGGGCCGCGATTTCGACCGTTTTCGCGTCGGCATCCCGCTCGATCGTCAAATCCGCGCGCTTGCGGCCATTCACCTGCACGGGCATCGTGACGTGCGTGGCGACGATCAGGGTCCGATCGACCTGCGGCCACGGACTCTGCGCCACCAATGTCTCGTGTCCGAGCACGGCCCAGCATTCCTCGGCCAGATGCGGCATTATCGGCGCAAAACATTGCACGAGAATGTCGCCCGCCTCGGCGAAGGCGAAGCGCAGATCGTCGGGGATTGCCGTATGCTCGATGGCGCCGATGGCCGCGGAAAGCGCGTTGACGAGTTCGTAGATCGTGGCGATGCCGACATTGAAACGGAACCGCTCGATGTCATCTTCGATCTTCGCCAGCGCACCGTGCGCCGTTCTCCGAACCTTGGCCGCCTCGGCGGAAAAATGAGAGGGTTTCGGTGGCCGCTCGGCGCCCACGATCCGTTCGATCTCGCAAATGAGCCGCCACAGGCGTTGCGTCTGTTTGTAGGCGCCCTGTACGCCCGCCTCGGTCCAAACCACGTCACGATCAGGCGGCGAGTCCGAGAGGACGAACCAACGCGCGGTGTCGGCGCCATAACTGGCGATGATTTCGTCGGGATCGAGGGTGTTGCGTTTCGACTTCGACATTTTCTCGATCGGACCGATTTCGATCGGCGTATCGCTGCCGAGCGCGAATGCGCGACGCCCAGTCGCATCCGCTTCGATGCGCACCTCGGCCGGCGAGAGCCAAGCTCCTCGGGGATCCCAATAGGTTTCGTGGACGACCATGCCCTGCGTGAACATGCCGGCGAACGGCTCGGTGACATCGAGATGGCCGCATTTGCTCATCGCGCGCGAAAAGAAACGCGAATAGAGCAGGTGCAGGATCGCATGCTCGACTCCGCCGATGTATTGATCAACCGGCAGCCATGAATTGGCGAGTTCCGGCGTCGTAGGCGCCTCTTCGTTCCAGGGATCGATGAAGCGCGCGTAGTACCATGAAGAATCGACGAACGTGTCCATCGTGTCGGTCTCGCGCCGCGCGGACCCCCGACAGACGGGACAGGCCACGTGCTTCCAGGTGGGATGGCGGTCCAGCGGATTGCCCGGCGCATCGAAGGTGACGTCATCGGGCAGGCGCACCGGCAATTCCGCCTCGGGCGCCGGCACGATTCCGCAAGCTTCGCAGTGAATGACGGGGATCGGACAACCCCAGTAGCGCTGGCGCGAAATGCCCCAGTCGCGCAGTTTGTAATTGACCTGCCGGCGCCCTTGCGGCCGATTGCCGAGGGTTTGCGCCTCGAGCCGGCGCGCGACCTCCTCCTTGGCGGCCCCGGTCGTCAAGCCGTCGAGGAAGCGCGAATTGATCATGATTCCATCGCCGTCGTAGGCGACTTTATCCACCTTGAAAGTCGACGGATCGACGTCGGGCGGACAGACGACCGGGGTCACCCCGAGCTGGTAGGCGTTGACGAAGTCGAGATCGCGCTGATCGTGCGCGGGGCAACCGAAAATCGCGCCCGTGCCATAATCCATCAAGACGAAATTGGTCACGTAGACCGGCAACGACCAGCCGGCGTCGAAGGGATGGAACACCCGCAGACCCGTTTCGTAACCCTTCTTTTCCGCCGTCTCGATCGCCGCGGCCGAGGTGCCGATGCGTCGGCACTCCTCTATGAAGGCGGCGAGCCGGGGATCATGGCGCGCCGCGGCGGCGGCCACGGGATGGTCGGGTGCAACCGCCATGAATTTCGCGCCGAACAGCGTGTCGGGGCGCGTGGTGTAGATTTCGAGTTCGTTCAGCCCAGGTTCGCCAGACAACGCGCCCGTCGAGGCCGGGTCGATCGCAAAGCGCACCAGCAATCCCTCGGAGCGGCCGATCCAGTTGCGCTGCATCAGCCGCACTTTTTCCGGCCAACGCTCCAGACTGTCCAGCGAATCGAGCAGCTCTTCGGCGTAATCGGTGATCTTGAAGAACCATTGCGTGAGTTCACGCTGCTCGACGATCGCGCCGGAACGCCAGCCGCGGCCGTCCACGACCTGCTCATTTGCGAGCACGGTGTTGTCTACCGGGTCCCAATTGACTTTGGATTTCTTGCGCGTGACGAGCCCCGCGGCGAGGAAATCCAGGAACAGCTTCTGCTGATGACGGTAATACGAGGGGTCGCAGGTCGCGAACTCGCGCGACCAATCGAACGAGAAGCCCATCGACTTGAATTGGGACCGCATCGCGTCGATGTTGGCATAGGTCCATTCGGCGGGATGCGACTTGTTTACCATCGCGGCGTTTTCGGCCGGCATGCCGAAGGCGTCCCAACCCATGGGATGCAGAACGTTGAATCCTCGCGCCCGCTTGTAGCGCGCCACCAGATCGCCCATCGCATAATTGCGCACGTGGCCGATATGGATGCGCCCGGACGGATAGGGAAACATCTCGAGAACGTAATATTTCGGCCGGGGATCCGCCGCTCGCATCGCGAAGACGTTCCTGTCGGACCAAATCTTCTGCCACTTCGGCTCGGATTCGCGGACGTTATAGCGCTCGGGGCGCATCGATAGGTGTCTCGCTTGCTCGCATTCTCGGAATGGCGGCGACAAAACATGATTTGCCCGGGGGGTCAATCGCGGCGGGCGACGGCGCTGGCAGGCCGCCGCGCTCATTGACCCGCTCCAACGATTGCGACATGTTCGTGACACTGGCGCCCGCGCCTGCGGCAAATCGGCGACCTTCATGTTCTATCAACTTCGCGAACCCGTCTTGCACGCCACGCCTCTTATAGAATTGCGTCCGACGCAAATGACGCTCGGCATGCGCGAGGTCGTCATGAAGCAGGCGTCATGGAAGGAGCGCGACCCGAAGGATCTCGAGAAGTTTCTCGGCTCCCACATGGTCCCGGCGATCGTCGGTCCGGGCCAGCAGAAATACCTGATCGACCACCATCACCTCGCTCGCGCCCTTCACGAAATCGGCGTCGAGAGCGTGTTCGTCACGATCGTCGCCGATCTCCACAAACTCGACGTCGCCACTTTCTGGAACATGATGGACTATCATGGCTGGACGCACCCGTTCGACGCCAAGGGGCGACGCTGCGACTACGCGGAGCTGCCGGCGACGGTTGAGGACATGCACGACGACCCCTATCGCTCGCTGGCTGGAGAGTTGCGCAGGATCGGCGGCTTCGCGAAGGACTCGACCCCCTATTCGGAATTCGTCTGGGCGGATTTTCTGAGGCAGCGCATCAAGCCGAAAGCCGTGAAGCAGGACTTTTCCGGCGCGCTCGGCGTCGCGCTGGATATGGCGAGGTCGGAAGAGGCCAGCTATCTGCCGGGGTGGTGCGCTCCGCACGCAAAGGCCGCGGCGATGGCGAGGCGGGACGAAGAGGACGCAGACAAAGCCAAGAAGACGAAACGCGCAAAGGGCGGTAGAACCGAGTCGAACGATAGCTAGGCCGAGAGGTGAGCGCGCGGCGCGCGCCATTGACATTCCCCTTGCCAGCGAGGAAACCACCGGCCTTCATTTTCCCCTGAGCGGCCCATGTCGAATTCCGCCCTGCAATCGCTGATAGATCAGGCCTTCGAGGATCGCGCCGCGATCGATGCGAGGACTCGCGGCGACGTTCGCGACGCCGTCGAAAAGGCGTTGACGCTGCTCGACAGCGGCGAGGCGCGGGTCGCGGAGAAGATTCCAGACGCGGTGGGCGCCGGGTCGTGGCAAGTCAATCAATGGCTGAAGAAGGCGGTCCTGCTGTCGTTCCGCCTCAACGACAATCAGATTGTCGAGGGCGGTCCGGGCGGCGCTACCTGGTGGGACAAGGTTCCCTCGAAGTTCGAGGGCTGGGGCGCCAACCGGTTCGCGGAGGCCGGCTTTCGCGCCGTCCCCGGCTGCATCGTGCGGCGCTCCGCCTTCATCGCGCGCGACGCGATTCTGATGCCGAGCTTCGTCAACCTGGGCGCCTACGTCGATTCCAAGACGATGGTCGACACCTGGGTCACCGTCGGCTCCTGCGCGCAGATCGGCAAGAACGTCCATCTTTCGGGCGGCGTCGGGATTGGCGGCGTGCTCGAACCGTTGCAGGCCAACCCGACCATCATCGAGGACGATTGCTTCATCGGGGCGCGCTCCGAAATCGTCGAGGGGGTGATCGTCGGCAAGGGATCCGTCGTGTCGATGGGCGTATTCATTTCCGCCTCCACCAAGATCATCGACCGCGCGACCGGGCAGATTCATGTCGGCTGGGTCCCGCCCTATTCCGTCGTCGTATCCGGTTCGCTGCCGGGCAAGCCGCTGCCGGACGGTTCGCCTGGTCCTTCGCTCTATTGCGCCGTGATCGTAAAGACCGTCGACCAGCAGACGCGCGCCAAGACCGGCATCAACGACCTCTTGAGAGACTGATGGCGCAGACGAGCCACGACTTGAATTTTCGGTTCATGTACCGCCAGGGTGAGGGGGTCATCGGCCCCGCATCCTGGGCGCGCGCGAGCCTGCCGCCGATCGCGATCGCGCTGGCGCTGACCTGGCTCACGTTCTTCATCGCGCCCGACAAACCGCGCGACCTCGGGCGCGAAGCGTTCATCGACATCGGCGTCGTGGCGACGCACGTCTATTTTCTGGCCTACGCCTTCGCTTTGATTCTCTGTGCGGTGGCTGAATATTTCGTCAGCGCCAAGCGGTTCGCCGATCGCGGAAAGCCGGCGGCGCTCGCCGGGCTCGCGCCCTTTGCGCTTCTCTTGGCCGGCGCGGCGAGTTGGTATCAGCCGCGCTCGGAGGGGACGATGCCGGAGGCGTTGACCTGGGTTTTCGACGCGATCGTGGTGGGGATCGTGGCCTGGAACGTGATCGAGCTCGGGTTCGGGGCCAGCCGGAGGCGGTGAAGGGGCGGGCGACGGGGCGGGCGAGACGTCGCATGGCATTCTAATTCGCAATTCAACGATTCCAGGCGTTTGCGAGTAGGAAAAGTTTCCCTCCCGATGCGTGGGCCCAAGTCGGCCCGACAGGTATTTGTTTGGTGACCATGAGATGGTCTCAAATATTACATATTTATTTTGATATATCCGGCTATCGGCCCATCGCGGAAAAAGGGAAAGTGTTCGTTGGCTGTTTGGTGCGAACAATCTTGAGTTCGTTCAAGAGTAAAATATAATACCTGACCTGTTGCCCCTTGGCAGGCCAAGCGCCCGCGCGGAGATAATGCAACGTGTGTCACGTCCCCGTAAATTGGTGTATAAATCTCTATAAATTCTATGGATTTAAGTTGTGTTGAGTACAACAACGGCGAATTGATCGAGAGGCATGGTTGGCATGCTCCGGTTTCAAATTATCACTTTGTTGGGCTCGCTTATCGGCACGCTTCGGGTTGCTTACGCCGAATGCGATATGACAAGATTTTTCACTGGCTTGGACTACCCCAGCGCTGTTGCGCAGATGCGAGTCTCCCAAAATTCGGGGTGCGGAACGCAATTGAAAGCTAGACGCCAACCTGGGGTCGTCAAAACGTTCCACGACGTGGAAATCTTACACCGCCCATTGCACGGGATCGCTGGTAAAGCTCCCGGTTTCCTATTCGCCTACCAACCGGCAACCGATTACATCGGACACGACCGCTTCGCAGGGGGCGCGAACAGCGGGACGAGCCGATCCGATGCGCGAAAGTCGCGCTTTTCGCAATAGCCATGTTCGGACGGCGCTCGGAATACCCCGGTCGTCATTTTGACGGCGTCGATCACCCAGAGTTCGCGTATCCCGAACCCGGCGTAGGGCCTCGCCTTTCGCCCCATGTCATACCGACGGGAGGAGTCGGCGATTTCGACGACCAGCAACACGTTGGAGGCCGAGAGCGCCAACAGCCCGGACTCGCGCGAGTAGATGAGACGACCTCGGGTTCCAGATAGGTGTCGTCGGAGAGACGAAAGGTCGT
Source organism: Roseiarcus sp. (assembly GCA_049287975.1). Taxonomy (GTDB): domain Bacteria; phylum Pseudomonadota; class Alphaproteobacteria; order Rhizobiales; family Beijerinckiaceae; genus Roseiarcus. The sequence continues at coordinate 8,261 of JBAQGU010000167.1, read as the reverse complement.
TTCCTGCGTCAGCCGTACCGACGATGGCCGCAGGCGGATCCATCGATCGACTAGGAACGACTTCACGAGTTCATGCCGACATCCCTTTGGCGACATCGGAACGAGTTCTCCGCCGATCAATTCGACGCGCTCGTCGTCGTCCAGGATGCCGGCCTCCACCATGGCCTCGACCTCAGCGACGGTGAATCGGCGGCGCGGCAGACCCTCGGCGGCGCGTGTGACCCGCGGCGCGACAAAGGCGTTCATCGGCTTCGCCCTCCATGCGACGGCGCAGGACCGCGAATTGGCGATGCGGTCAGCCTAACCCATTTCCGCGCTCGCGTCGCTCCTCGCGTTCGCCGATCGCGCCCCGCCTTGCCTGCTCTTCGCCACGCGCCTAGGAATGCGGCGACAACCGAAAAATGAAGAACCCGGCGATGACGGAGGGAGGCATGAACAAGGTTCGCCTGGGCCGAACGGGGCTCATGGTCACCCCGGTCTGTTTCGGCGCGACGGGACTCGGCGACATGCCCGACACCTACGGTTACGGCGTCGACGCGGAGCGCGGCAAGGCCACGGTGCGGGCCATTTTCGACGGGCCGGCCAATTTCCTCGACACCTCCCGCATCTACGGCATGGGTCGCAGCGAGGAGCGGATCGGCGCCGTCATTCGCGAGCGCGGCGGCCTGCCTGCGGGTTTCGTCCTCTCGAGCAAGCTCGACCGCGATTTTGGAACCAACGTCTTCGACGCGGCGCGGGCGCGCCGCTCGCTGGAGCAGAGCCTCGCGGCGCTGGGGCTCGAGCGGATCGACCTGCTGCATCTGCACGATCCCGAGCATTCCCATTCCGTAGCGGAGGCGACCGGGCGGGACGGCGCCTTGGGCGAACTCTTCCGCATCCGAGAGGAAGGGTTGGCGAAGGCGGTGGGGCTGGCGGCCGGCAATGTGGAAATGATGATGCCGCTACTGCGCGACTGGGACTTCGATGCGCTGATCACGCACAATCGCTTCACGCTGGTCAACCGCAACGCTGAAGCAATGTTGGACTTCGCAAAGGTCAACGGCATCGCGGTGCTCAACGCGGCGCCCTATGCGGGCGGCATCCTCGCCAAGGGGTCGAGCGATTATCCCCGCTACGTCTACCAGGAGGCGACGCCTGAATCGGTGCTGGAACCGATACGCCGAATCGAGGCGATCTGCGCCCGCCACGGCGTGCCTCCCGGAGCCGCGGCGCTGCAGTTTTCGATGCGCGACCCGCGGGTCGCCTCGACGATCTGCGGCGTGAGCAAGCCCGAGCGGGTGGCGCAGACGCTCGATTGGGCGCGGTTTCCCATTCCAGAGGCGGTGTGGGAGGAATTGAAGGCCGTGCCATTTTCGACCGACGACCCTGAAGCGACGCGCCAGTACCGGCCAGGCTAGAATGGGGCGGCAGGCACGCGAATCGCATCCACCGTAAGAGCGACAAAAGTCCGAGCGCGGGTGTAGGCGCGGTCGCTGACCGCGCTGGTTCCGCTTGGTCGATGATCGGAAAATGAGGCGCTCTACCACCGCCGCGCTCAGCGAGGGCAGCTACATTCGCCTTTGGAAGACATTGATCTGATGTGATAATTTCAGTTTTCTGAGTCTCCCCCGCAATAATATCTTGCCACATTACGCCGCTCGAGGCATCTTGAGCGACAGTGGAATTGGCGCGTCGACCGCGCCGCCGCTTTCGGTCTGGGCAAAACCTCCTCGGACCCCTTCCCCAAAATCCGGATGCCAGCCATGCCGCTTGCCGCCCAGCCGAGCCGCGCGAGGAAACCCGCGCCCGGCCCCCAGATCCTCGCCGCGTTGCTGGCCGGAAAAAACCTCGACGAGATCGCGAAGGAGCAGCAGCTCCCGCGCAAGCGCGTCGAAAAAGTCCTGCGTGACGAATTGCGCCGGCGCTGGGCGCCCCCGCCCGAAGACTATGCGCGTTTGCAGATCGCACGGCTCGAACGCATGAGCGCTGGGCTCTCGAAAAAGGCCGAGGAAGGTGATCCCCGGGCGATCGAGCGCCTGTTGCGGGTCGCGGACCGGCTTGATCGCTACCACGGATTCTCGAAGTTCATGCCAGCGGCGTCCAACGATCACGAGGGCGCGCACGAACGGCTGCTCGCCAAGATCAACAGCACGGCCGCGCGGGTGCTGGGGCCGCCGCCAGAGGAATCGCCATGACCACCCGAGATCGGAATGGCGCGGCGATCCCAGCGTCGCATCCGCGTAAGGCCAGACGCGCCCACTCCATCGCCAGATACCGCGATCTGTTCAAATACCAGCCAGCCCAGCGCGCACGACTTCTCGCCGCGGTTGGCGACTACGCGAGCGACGAGCTGTTTCACGACTGGCAATTCTGGGCGCGTCCCGAACAGAGTCCGCCGCCGGGCGACTGGATCTATTGGCTGATCCTGGCCGGCCGCGGCGCCGGCAAGACCCGTGCGGGCGCCGAGGCGGTGCGCAAATGGGTCCAGACATTCGCGATCGTCAACCTGATCGGGGCGACGCACGACGATGTGCGCGACATCATGGTGCTCGGCGAATCCGGGCTGCTGGCGATCTGCCCGCCCGGCGAGCGGCCGCATTATGCGCGCGCCTCCGCGCGCCTTTCATGGCCGAATGGCGCCGTGTCGCAATTGTTCTCGGCCGAGGAGCCGGACCGGTTGCGGGGAAAACAGCACATGAAGCTTTGGCTCGATGAAGTCGCCGCCTGGCGTCATCCCGATGCGTTCGAACAGGCGCTGCTCGGCCTCCGCCTCGGCGACAAGCCGCAGGCGGTGATCACCACGACGCCGCGCCCGACCAGGCTCATCAAACAACTCGTCGAGGACAAGGACGCGATCGTCACCCGCGGCTCGACCTTCGACAACGCCGATCACCTCGCAGCAGCGTTCGTCGAGCGCATCACCGCCCGTTATGCCGGGCGCACGATCGGCCGGCAGGAGCTGTTCGCGGAAATCGTCGAGGAGGCGCCCGGCGCGCTCTGGACCCGCGCCCTGATCGAGCGCCAGCGAATCGCCCCCGGCGCGGCGACGGCGGAATATGCTGAGATCGTGATCGGCGTCGACCCGCCGGCCAAATCGGGCGCCAACGCCGACGAATGCGGCATCATGGTCGTCGGCAAGACTTCGCAAGGCGCGATTCACGTGGTCGCTGACCTCAGCAGCCAGGGCGATACGCCGGGCCAGTGGGCCGCGCGGGTCGGCGCCGCGTTTCGCCGCTTCAAGGCCAATCGCGTCGTCGCGGAAATCAACAACGGCGGCGAAATGGTCGTCGAGGTCCTCAGGCAGAGCGACCCCAATCTTCCGGTGCGCGCGGTCACGGCGACGCGCGGCAAGTTCTTGCGCGCCGAGCCGGTCGCGACCGCTTACGAGCGCGGCATCGTCCATCACGTCGGCGACTTCGCGAAGCTCGAGGATCAGCTCTGCACCCTGACGCCGGACTTCGACGCCCGCGTCTCCGGCTTTTCCCCCGATCGCGCCGACGCGCTGGTCTGGGCGATCGCCGATCTGATCGCGCTCGATCACGCCCAACCGCTGCTGGACTATTACAAGCAGAGCCTGAAGACGACATTGTAGGCGCGGTCGCAAACCACGCGCGGCGCGCAGCGCCCAACCTCGCGTAGGCGCAGGAGGAGCGGGCCGGCGCCTCAATGGGCCTACGCCGTCATTGCGAGTTCGTATCGGCCTGCGGCCGGTCCCCTTGGACGAAACAACCAAGTCCCGTGTCATGCCCGCGAACGCGGGCATCCAGAACGCCACGTCGCTATCAGGATTTGAGCTTTTCATCGCATCCGCAACGCTATTCTGCGGCGCCTCGTCGTGTCACCCTGGATACCCGCTTTCGCGGGTATGACAAATCGGGTTTCGCCCGATCGCTTTCGACTCCTTGATGGTTAGTAAAATCAATAAGATGGCTGATTGTTTTATTGTTTCTTGTTAGCATAGCGAAGCAATCTAGACTTGGGCTGCGGACCCGCCGCTTAGACTGGATGGCTTCGCTTTGCTCGCAATGACGGGAGCTACGCTCGCAATGACAGCAGCCGCGTCGCCTCCCTCGAAAGCGCTTCGACGCGGGCGTAGTCTCGCGCCTCCAGAGCGGCCTTGGGCAGCATCCACGATCCGCCTACGCAGATCACGTTGGGCAGCGCGAGATACGACGGGGCCTTGGCCAGATCGATGCCGCCCGTGGGGCAAAATACCAGATCGGGCAAGGGGGCCGCGATAGACGCGAGCAGTTTCGAGCCGCCGACCGCTTCCGCGGGAAACAGTTTCAGGGCGCGAAATCCCCGCTCCCGCAGCGCCATCGCCTCGGTGGGGGTCGCGACGCCCGGGAGGAAAGGAACGGGCGCTTCCGCGGCGGCTTCGGCCAGCCGCGGCGAAGCGCCGGGGCTGACCAGAAACTTCGCGCCGGCCGCGACGGCCTCGCCGATCTGACCAGGTTCGAGGATAGTGCCCGCCCCGACGTGGGCGCCGGGCACGCGTTTGGCGATGGCCGCGATCGCGTCGAGCGCCGCCGCCGTCCTCAACGTCACCTCGATGGCTAGCAGACCGCCGGCCACCAACGCCGCGGCCTGCGCGACCCCATCTTCCACATCGCTGACGGTGAGGACCGGAATCACCGGCGCGAGCTTCATCGTCGCGAGGACTTGCGCGTGGCGGACTTCGGGGTTCATGGGGCGCTCCGGAGCTGCGGACGCCTCCGTCTAACCATGAATCCGACGGCGCGCCAACAGCGGCGCGCGAGCCCTCGTCTCGAAACGAGTGAGCCGGGCGCGCCCTTCCCCCTGCGAAGCAAATGGCGGATGCAAGGGATCGAGGGGAGCGAGGCATTGTTGGCCGAGGAGATCTCGATAAAGCTCGCAATCGGCGCTCGTATCGCTTATTGGCTAGAACCAGCTGGTTACTTACACATAGCGACTCCTGTCCAGACGCCGAGGACCAACCATGAGCCAGCCCCTCCCACAGCCCTTCCGATTGCATGTTCCCGACGAGACGCTGCGCGACTTGAGGGAGCGGCTGGCGCGCGTTCGCTGGCCCGACGAGCCGCCGGGGCCGCCCTGGTCGACCGGCAGCAGCGTCGCCTACTTGCAGGACCTCGTCGCCTACTGGCGCGATGGCTTCGACTGGCGCGCGCAGGAAGCGGCCCTCAACAGCTTTCGGCAATTCAAGGTCCCGCTGGGCGGCATCGACCTCCACTTCATTCACGAGGAGGGCAAAGGCCCGAACCCGATGCCGCTCCTGCTGTCGCATGGCTGGCCGGGCTCGATCGTCGAGTTCCTGAAGGTTCTGCCGATGCTGACGGACCCGGCGCGTTTCGGCGCCGATCCGGCCGACGCCTTCACCGTCGTCGCGCCGTCGCTCCCCGGTTATGCGTTGTCTTTCGCCCCGGGTCAGAAGCGCTTCGGCGTCGTCGCGATCGCAGAACTATTCGCCAGCCTGATGAGCGACGTGCTGGGCTATCGCCGCTTCGCGACGCAGGGCGGAGACTGGGGCGCCGCCATCACCTCGCGGCTCGCCTACCAGTTTCCCGAGCGCCTCATCGGCATCCATCTCAATTTCCTCGCCGTGCGCCGCGACCCGAAGATGCTGGAAAACGGGACGGCCGAGGAGAAGGCGTTCCTCGGGCAGCTCGAGCATTTCCTCGGGGAGGAGAGCGGATATCAGTGGATCCAGGGCACCAAGCCGACCACGCTCGCTTTCGGGCTGACGGATTCGCCCGCCGGACTGGCCGCGTGGATCGTCGAGAAGTTCTACACCTGGACGGATTGCGACGGTAACATCGAAACCGCGGTGACCCGCGACGAGATGCTGACCGACATCATGCTCTACTGGGCGACCGGGGCCATCGGCTCGTCGTTCTGGCCCTATTACGACCGCAGGCATTCAACCTGGCCGATTCCCGAGGGCGCGCGGATCGAGACGCCGACCGGATACACCGAGTTCCCCAAAGAGATTCTGCGGCCGCCGCGCTCGTTCGCGGAGCGACTCTACGCTAACATCCAGCGCTGGACCGTGATGGAGAAGGGCGGCCATTTCGCCGCCCTGGAGCAGCCCGAGGCTCTGGCGCGGGAGATCCGAGCGTTCTTCCGGCCGTTGCGGTAGAACGACGAGGCTGACACAAAATCCCACCTCCTCGAGCCGCGCCTCCCGCCCTACCCTGCCGTAAACGGCGCGACGCCCGAATAAGGCGGGCGCGGGATGCGAACGCCGCGCGCCTTTCGGTCGCGCAAGGCGAGATGGATCATGCCGAGCTTGCGGGAAATGTCGAGATAGATATAAAAAAGGAGATGTTGGCTGCATCGCCCGCGTTTCCGTCGTTTCATTATGTTCTGCCGCCAAGCGCGCAGCCAACGCTGTTTTCACGAGTTCCATTTAATTATAAGAAGAAGCTTCCGCAGGCTGAAGTTCTGATCTTTCACACTGGTTCTTGAGTTCGATTGCGCACCTTCGGCCCGATGAATGAGGCACGATGGCCCCTTCCGCATCAATGTACGTCGGCTTCTTGAGAACCGGCTAACCGCGGCTGAACGACCATGTTGGGCGCAAACCAGAATCAAGCTTGCGCCTTTGGCCAGCTCTCTTTGCAATCGTGGTAAAAATCCAAACTGCCCACGACAAAAAGATTCGGAAGAGTGGCTTTCTGACAAGACCCGGCCCTGCCCCTCCCGGCGCGAAGGGGACGAAGGGCGAACCGCCCTCGCGTTTTCAGAATATCGACATTTATCTTTCTGAAAACCAATAATCGTGGTAGCCTGCTTCATCGACCCTCTCGTGAACGGGAAACGCCCAACGGCCATGCAATCCGAGAATTTCCGTCTGGCGGATCGAGACGAGAGCGAATCCAATCGCTGTCGAGCCTTCGCACCGCCGCGATCCCTGGAGGTCCCGGCGAGCCATGCCGGCGCCGGGCGAAGGGTTGACGGTGAAGACGAGGGGAAACTTTTCCGCCCTGCAACCCATTGAAAAGTCCCGAAATGGGATTGGAATCTCGCGACGCGCGATGCCCTTGGGTGGACGCGCGGCGCGCGCCTGCTAGAATACGGCGGCAACGTGGTCGGCGGCGATCGCGGCGCGCCGGAGATCCCATGCCCAAGCTCGAAGACGTGCTCTCGACCATCGACGCCAACCAGGGCGCCGCGCTGGATCGTCTGTTCTCGCTGCTCGAAATCCCTTCGATTTCGGCGGTCCCCGCGCATTTTCCCGATTGCGACCGCGCTGCGGACTGGCTCGTCCGCGAACTCGGGCAACTCGGCTTCGATGCCTCCCGCATCGAGACGCCCGGTCGCCCGATGGTGATGGGCTCCGCCAAGGCCAAGACCCGCGACGCCCCCCATGTGCTGTTCTACGGCCATTACGACGTGCAGCCACCCGATCCGCTGGACCTCTGGAAAACGCCTCCCTTCGCGCCGCGTCTGGAGGCGGGCGAAGAGGGCGAGCGCATCGTCGCGCGCGGCGCCGCGGACGACAAGGGCCAGTTGATGACGTTCGTCGAGGCCTGCCGGGCCTACCGCGAGAACGGCGGTCTGCCCTGCAACGTCAGCATGCTGTTCGAAGGCGAGGAGGAGACCGGTTCGCCGTCGCTGCCGGCGTTCCTGACCAAATACGCCAAGTCGCTCAAGGCCGACCTGCTGCTCGTCTGCGACACCTCGATGTGGGACGCCACGACGCCGGCGATCACCACCATGCTGCGCGGCCTGGTGATGGAGGAGGTCGTCATCCACGGGGCGAACCGCGACCTGCACTCCGGCATCTACGGCGGCGCCGCGATCAATCCGATCCGCGTGCTCGCCCGCATCATCGCCGATCTGCACGACGCCAACGGCGCGGTGACGCTGCCCGGGTTTTATGACGGCGTCGAGGAACTGCCCGAGGAAATCGCCGCGCAATGGCGCGACCTTTCGTTCGACGGCGCCGAGTTCCTGGCCAAGGTCGGCCTCTCCGTGCCCGCGGGCGAGAAAGGGCGCTCGGTGCTGGAGATGATCTGGTCGCGCCCGACCTGCGACCCGAACGGAATCGTCGGCGGCTATACGGGAGAGGGCGCGAAGACCGTGTTGCCCGCCAAGGCGAGCGCGAAGGTTTCGTTCCGGATCGTCGGCAAACAGAATCCCGAGCGGATCTCGCAATCCTTCCGCGCCTTCGTCAAAGCGCGCCTGCCCGCCGACGTGACGGCGGAGTTCATCCCACACAGCAGCGCTCCGGCGTTGGCGCTGGCGACGCGCAGCGAGGCGCTGCGCGTCGCGCGCCGCGCGCTGGTGGCCGAATGGGG